>SUVZ01000500.1 GCA_015061765.1 Lentisphaerota bacterium | reverse complement strand
GACATTACCATGGCAATCGAACAGACCCCAGTTGTTCTGCTTGTAGGTTCCAACGAACGCCGTACCCATCGTCTCATCACAATCTGGCGGCGGCTCAGCCCAATTCGGGCTTATTGTCCCGCCGTTACGCTGATACCGCCCCGGATGATTGGTACACGAGTACTCACCTGTGTAAAGGGAACCATCACCCCAATGCCATTCACCGTTGCCTGCGCGGGCGGAAAATTCCCATTGAGCCTCAGACGGAAGATCGAATGCAAGTCCCGTGCGGTCACGCAATTTGCCGAGGAACGAATCGGGATGCGGCGCGGCAGGATAATTGGCCGTCGAATCTTCAACGTACAGTTGATTCGATGACACATCCTTTCCGCAAACAAGGCGTATCTCATTGTAGCAGATGTATTCCGCCGGACGCATGTCATTGAGGCCATTCCCGCGACTGAAATGCGACTTGTTGTAACCGGTCACCAACAGCCACTGTTTTTGCGTAATTTCGAACACGCCCATGTAGTAATCATCATCCAACCTTGCCTTATGCGACATTTCATTGATCTCTCGTCTGCCAGCTTCATCAACACTGCCCATGGTCCATTCCACTCCGGCGGCAGGGATACGACGCATCACAATCGATGTCGTCCGGTAGTCCGGATTCTTCAACAGACCGCCCGGAAGAAATTCCTCTTCGGGATAATATCTGACTTTCTCGGGATTTACGGGTGCACCTTCCGTAATGTCGACCACCATGTACTTGGGCGTATTGTCGAGCGCCCATGCCGTCACCTTGGCACGTGCACCGCCTTCTGGAACAACGTGGTCTGGCCAGTCGAGGTCTGGCCGCCAAACCATCGAATAGGTCTCCTTGCCCGAAACCTTTTTCCATACGTCCCCCGAAACGCGCTGAATATGTTCACCTCCGATGGACACCCAGCCATTGGGACCATTTGTTTCGACGTCAAGGGTCACCACAGCCGGAGCGCCGGTCAGCCGATACGAGATCGTCACACTCCGACTGTTGTCGGCTTGCGTCATATCAACATCACTGACCACAGGTGTGGCGGCAAACATAACTGAAGCCGACATTACGCCGGATACTGCCATCATATTCTTGAGGTTCATGGTTTTTCCTTTCTGTGTTAATTGACTTAACGAAATTGACTCAGCGCACAACAATCACAAAAGGCAATTTGTCGGTACGGAGCATAAGACCCTCCGATTCATCCCAGGTGCGGTAACGGGCCTCGAGCGCCTCCGCATCGGAAACGTCGGAAGTCTGTCCGCCATCAAGAGATGAGGCGCTTGAAATCTCCGTGGAATCGCCGACTATATCATGTATTGCACCGTCGGTGACAAAAGGATATTGCGCATCGCCGGCAATAGCGATTCCACTCCCCAAAAGCAGGGCCGAGAAGAGCTTGGTGATTTTACCTGTCATCATGGCAGCGTTCCTTTCTTTTGTTCCACTTCAACAACAAAGACATCCGCAAATTCATCACGACTGAATCCGTGCGGAAGATCGAGCATAACCCCACGCTCATAGTCACCTATCGTGACTTTGAACGGAATATCCGTTCCTGAAGAAAGATGGACAACGCGTTTAACCTCTCCGTGTTTTTCTTCAAAATTGAGAAGCATGTGTTTAAATCCCCTCTCGCCTTCGCTCCATAGGCGTATTCCGAAAAGCCGTCCGTCCTTTCCCTTGGTAAACCGCCAACTCCTGACACTTGCAACAGACGCCACCCTTGTGCCATAAATCGCTTCGCCGTTCTTGGCGAGCCATTTACCCATCTTCTCCATCCGTTCCAATGCAGGATGCGGAAGACGGCCATCCGGCATCGGCCCCACGTTCAACGCAAGATTTCCGCCTTTCGCGACAACATCGATCAACATATGAATGAGCTGACGCACCGGTTTATAAGAGTCGTCATAATGATATCCCCAGCTTTCGCTGATCGTGATGCAGCTTTCCCACGGACAGTCCAGCGGCTCATCCGGGACCGTCTGTTCAGGCGTACGAACATCCATATATGCGGTATTCGCCATTCTGTCAACCGAGATCAGGTTCGGTTGTATTTCCCTCGCGGCATCGATCATCCGGCCTATTCCCATGTCATGTCCTCTTTCCTTTTTCAGCCAGCCGCCATCCAGCCAGAGGATATCGATAGGCCCGTAATCGGCCACAAGCTCAAGTATCTGCTTTTTCGTGAACTCGCAGAACCTCGCCCATTTTTCAGGCTGTTTTGCGATATCATACGTTGGATAGCGGGACGTCTCTGTACCAATCCCGAAACCCTCCCAGAAATCCGTGTGATGAAAATCCGCCTTCGAGAAATAAGCGCTTATGCCCAACCCCTCGGCACGGCATGCATCAAAGAGATTCTTCACGATATCGGCATTCGGATTCGTTGAATACGGACATTCCGGGGACGTCGTCTTATAGTCTGTACACTTCGTATCCCAAAGGCAGAAACCATCGTGATGCTTCGTCGTAAAGGCGACGTATTTGAAACCACAGCGTTTTGCGGTTTTGGCAATTTCCTTCGCGTTGAATCGCACCGGATTGAAGCACTTGTTGAGCGCGTAGTACTGACGCTTGAATTCGGCGTCATCCCGAACCCATTCGATATCACTTCTCGCCCAGAATGCGTCCCTCGTCGAAAGCGGCCACGATTCCGTTATTCCCAGGATCGAATATAGTCCGAAGTGCATCATGAGACACAGCTTCTGGTCTCGGAACCATTCCAGCCGCTCCTGGACGGCCTTGGATTTCGAAGCCACATACTTGTCGTTGCGGGTCGCATGGACAACATGTTGCGCGTTCAAACCACACAGCACGGCAAGTAAACACAGCGAGAAAGCTGCTGTGCGTAATGTTTCCATATTATGCATGGACATTGGCCTTTCTTGGTTTAAGACGTCCTTTAGTCTTCATGGTCGATTCGCGGACAACTATATTGGATGGGATGAAAATGTCGCACGGAGGAAGATCCGGTTCCCTGATGCGGTCCATAAGCCGCCTGAACGCCGTTTGGGCGAGCAATTCCCGATTCTGATGCACTGTTGTAAGTGTCGGCGTCATCAGCGAGGCGACAGGAAGATCGGCAAATCCTGTGAGCATCACATCCTTCGGCACGTTCAGCCCTGCCGCCTC
>SUVZ01000499.1 GCA_015061765.1 Lentisphaerota bacterium | reverse complement strand
GTGGACACGGTCTCAGGGTTGCAGTTGATCATGATCGTCTCGTATCCGGCCTCACGCATTGCCATCGCCGCATGCGTGCAGCAGTAGTCGAACTCGATGCCCTGACCGATGCGGTTCGGTCCGCCGCCGAGGATGAGCACCTTCTTCTTGTTGTCGCTCACCGGCACTTCGCCCGGCTTGCCGTTGTACGAGGAATAGTAGTAGGCCTGGTTCTCGACACCGGAGACCGGCACGGCGTGCCACGTCTCGACGCAACCGAGGGACTTGCGCTTCTCGCGGATATCCTTCTCAGAAACGCCAAGGAGCTGCGAGAGATACTTGTCGCCGAAACCGTCCTTCTTCGCCCTGACCAGAAGCTCGTCCGGCGGCATGGAACCCTTGTACTTGAGAATCTCCTCCTCCTCCTGAACGAGTTCGCGCATCTGCTGGACGAAGTACGCCTTCACGCCCGTGGCTGCGAATATCTGCTCGTCCGTCGCGCCTTTCCTTAGCGCCTCGTACATCTGGAAATGGCGTTCGCTGTTCGGCACTGCGAGCATCTTGAGAAGCTCCTCAAGCCTGCGCTCGTTGAAGTCCTTGACGAAACCGAGACCGGCTCGTCCGCGCTCAAGGGCGCGAATCGCCTTCTGGAAGGTTTCCTTGTACGTCTTGCCGATGGACATCACCTCGCCGACAGCCTTCATCTGGGTGCCGAGACGGTCCTCGACCGCGCGGAACTTCTCGAACGCCCAGCGCGCAAACTTGAGAACGATGTAGTCGCCCGTGGGAATGTACTTGTCAAGCGTTCCGTCGCGCCAGTAGGGAATCTCGTCAAGCGTCATGCCGGCGGCAAGCTTAGCCGAAACGAGCGCAATCGGGAAGCCCGTGGCCTTGGACGCAAGCGCGGACGAACGCGATGTCCGGGGGTTGATCTCGATGATGACCACGCGCCCCGTCTTCGGATCGTGCGCCCACTGGACGTTGCATCCGCCTATGACGCCGATCGATTCGACGATCTTGAACGCGTCGCGTTTCAGGCGCTCCTCAAGCTCCTTGGATATCGTGATGAACGGAGCTGCGCAGAAGCTGTCGCCAGTATGCACGCCGACTGCGTCGATGT
This sequence comes from Lentisphaerota bacterium, assembly GCA_015061765.1. The sequence goes on along the minus strand of SUVZ01000499.1, from coordinate 2,051 downwards.
TCTCGATGAAGCACACGGATATCATCTGGTTCTTCGCGTCGCGGACAACCTCGACCTCAAGCTCCTCCCAGTTGAGGATTGATTCCTCGATGAGACACTGGTGCGTCAGGGATGCGTCAAGACCTCGCATGCAGATCGTGCGGAGCTCTTCGATGTTGTAGCAGAAGCCGCCGCCGCTGCCGCCCATCGTGTAGGCCGGACGGACGACCACCGGATATCCTATCTTGTTTTCGACGAGATCGACGGCCTCTTCGACCGTATGGACAATCCCCGAACGCGGAGTATCAATGCCGAGTTTCTCCATCGTGGCCTTGAACACCTCGCGATCCTCGCCGCGCTCGATGGCGTCAAGATTGACGCCTATGACCTTCACGCCATACTTCTCAAGAATACCCTTCTTGGCAAGCTCCATGGAGAGGTTGAGCCCTGTCTGCCCGCCAAGATTGGGGAGAATCGCGTCCGGACGCTCCTTTTCTATGATCTGCTCAAGACGCGCCTCGTTCAGCGGCTCAATGTACGTGGCATCGGCCATTACGGGGTCCGTCATGATTGTGGCCGGGTTGGAATTCACCAGAACCACCTTGTAGCCACACGCCCGAAGCGCTTTGCACGCCTGAGTGCCGGAATAGTCGAATTCACAAGCCTGACCAATGACAATTGGACCTGATCCGATGATCAGCACCTTATCCACATCCGAGCGCTTCATATGTTTAAAAACTCCTTGCTTTCAGCGGCGTTTCGGACCACTTTGGCCCTAACCACAACACCATACCGAAATCAGGCGGCAATTATACCAAAAACCACACTCAACCGCAAGCGAACGCACCCCACATCCGTCAACTCGTCAGCTCCGGAGTGCCGTCGGAGGAAAGTACCTCACATCCATCTTTGGTGACCAGCACCAAATCCTCAATGCGGACACCAAGTTCACCTGCGATATAGACACCCGGTTCTATCGTGATAAGCATACCTGGCTTAAGCACGGTATCGGAACGCTTGGATGCCACAGGATATTCATGGATGTCCAAACCCACGCCGTGTCCAAGAGCATGACCGAAACACTTGCCGTAACCGGCCTTTGCGATTATCCTTCTAGCAACCGCATCAAGCTGCCGCCCGGTGACCCCTGGCTTGACGGCGGAGATTGCGGCGCGGTTTGCCGACAGGACCAGATCGTACACCTCGTTGTATTTTGCGCCTCTCGGTCCAGATTCCGAACTCCTTATGCAACGGGTCATGTCTGAGCAATAGCCGTCAAGCTTCACCCCCATATCGACAAGCAACGGCTCTCCCTTGCGCCATACGGTATCATCCGGTACATGATGGCATTCGGCTGCATTTGCACCCACGCACACAATCGTCTCGAACGCTTCGCCATCGCCAAGGGCATTCATCCATGCCCTGATGATGCGCTGCATGTCCTTTTCCGTCATGCCAGGCCTGAACTCCCTAAGGGCCTGTCCCCATATGTGAACGTTAAGGGCCTCGGCATCGACCAGCTTCACAATCTCCTCTGGTGTCTTTATGGCGCGAAGCATCAAGACATCTTTTTCAATATCCACAAATTTAGCGCGTTTTCCGAAAATCTTTTGCAGTTCCAAATACCTCGACGTGGGGACAGACCCTTCAAACCCGACCCTGAAGACGCCCTTGGCAGGCATTAATCCGCGCAAGTCAAGACGCCCCATATCCCGCACCTTGAGCCATGGAGCCTCCCGTTTTGCCGCAGGAACATATCGGAAATCGGTATAGAACACAACCTCTTCCGATTCAGGGACCGGCCCTACGCAAAGAATGCCGTTGTCGCAGCCAAAACCGACAAGTCCTTTCTGGTTTCGTTCCCCGCAGACCAATGCGACGGCAATCCCTCGACGGCGAAGCTTTGCGGCAAATGCTTCAAGACGCTCTGAGAATGGATTCTTTACGGTATCTTTCTTCATGGACGGGTATGGTATCACAAACTGACTTTCTGCGCCAACCACAAATCTTCCGTCACAGCTCTATGCGTCCTGGTTGTGCAGAGGAGTCGAAAGAGGCGACGCAGATCGCAT
>SUVZ01000498.1 GCA_015061765.1 Lentisphaerota bacterium | reverse complement strand
CATTCTCGACAAGTCGGTGCCGGAGAAGGTGGTTACGCTCATCCTGCGCAAGTTCGACTATGTTGTGTTCAAAGGGCGCAAGGCATACGAGGACGGTGGCGTTCTGCGCGGCTACCAGCTCAAGGACCGGGTGCTGGCGGGGGAGAGAAAGTTAAGAGTTGGGAGTTGTGAGTTGGGAGTTGAACGGGATAAACCTGAAACAAGAAACCAGGAACCCGAAAACCTAAATTTGGATCCAAACCGCCAACTTACAACTCTCGACTTGCAACTTAAAACTTTTACCTACGTGTACATGACATCCGACAGGGTGCGGCACAGGGGAGAGATCATGGCGGAGACGAAGGAGGATGCGTATTCGCGCTTGCGGGCGCAGAAGATCCGTCCGATACGTGTTCTTGCGGAAGGCGAAGCCGAACCGCCGCCAAAGATATTTGCGAAAAAGGCCGAAAAAAGCACTGATGCCAATGCGTAAGCGATTTGCGAGATTTTTTTTTAAGGTGTGCGGCTGAAGAGAGTATGTACTGCATATCGGACTCTCCAAGTTCCGTAGTCAAGCTCCATTTGCCGCTTTTTGCATAAATCCAGCGGCACACCCTACCGCCGGAGACACATTACATTTTGCACAACAATCACGGCGAATATGGTATCATATAGGCTTATCTTTCAGCAAAAGGAGTATTGATATGGAAACCTCAAACAAGAAACGTGGTTTTGTTTGCAAATTGATCAAGTTTGCGCTGTGGGGAATTGCAGGATTGCTGTTTCTCACAGTCTTGCTTGTTGCCACCTTGCCGTTGTGGATAAGTCCGGTCGCCACAGGTGTTGCGGGCAAAGTTGTTCCAGGATACACTGGTACGGATTTCCATATTGACCGGTTCCAGCTCAATCCGTATTCCGGATCTCTCGTGATAAAAGGCATCAAGCTGTCCAATCCGGAAGGCTTTGGCGATGCTGCCGCGTTTTCGCTGTCAAGTTTTAATGTAGAGGTGTCTGTAGGGTCTCTTTTCTCCGACACGATTCTCGTGCGGGAGGTTGCGATTGAAGATGCTTTCGTAAGCTACTATTCGAATGACGGCAAGAATAACTTTGATGTGATTCTCGCGAATGTAGAAAAGGCTACGGAACCGAAGGATGAGAGGACTGAGCCTGAAGATGCAAAAGAAGAACCGGCCTCTTCCAAGAAGAAGGTCATAATAGAGCATCTGCGTGTTGCGGGTACAAAGGTGAAGCTCATGAAGTCCGATATGATGCCGCCTCTGATGTTGCCGACGATAGACTTGAAGGACATCGGTAAAAAATCCAACGGCGCTTCGTTTGAGGAGGCTTTCGCTCAGATTTCGGATGCGGTCATGAAGTCGATGGCATCTATCGGTGATGGACTTGGTGCGCTCGGCGGTCTGCTCGGTGACGGTGCTAAGGATATTTCAGGCCTTGTCAACACGGGCGCAAAAGATCTGACGAAAACACTGGAAGGTGTTTCCGGCAAGGCCAGCGAGTCGTTGTCCGGCGTGCTTGGCGCGACAAAGGACGTTTCATCCGGAGCGTCTGATGCGGCGAAGAAGACGGCAGATGTCGTAGGTGGTGTCGCGAAAGGCACTGCGGATGTTGTGGGTGATGCCGCAAAGGGTACGATTGACGCCGTCGGCGATACGACCAAGAAAGCGGCGGAAGGCGTGAAGAACCTTTTCAAGGGTTTCGGCAAGTAACCGGAAATGACGCATCTTATCGGCATAGGTGGAGTGGGGATGAGTGCGCTCGCAGAGGCGCTCGTCTCGATGGGTCATGCCGTTTCGGGTGCGGACAGGCTTGTCGGTTCGACGGAACGCGCTTTATGGCCGCCGAGTCTTGCACGGCTTATGGCGCGTGGCGTGAAGATATTCCCCGATGACGGGAGCGGAGTGGATCCTTCCGTAGAGCGCGTGGTCGTGTCTACGGCCATCGAGGAGGATAATCCGGGTCTGGTCAGGGCGCGTGAATTAGGAATCCCTGTTGTTCACAGGGCGGCGGCTCTTGCGGAAGCCCTTTCGCCGTTCAAGCTTGTCGCGGTTGCCGGCACGTGCGGAAAATCTACTGTTACCGCCATGCTTGCGCATGTCCTTAAATCCTGCGGCCTGGATCCGTTCGCGGTGAACGGAGCGGCTGTCGTCGGATGGAACGGTTCCGTGATTTCCGGGAAGGGCGGGTACGCTGTCGCCGAGGTGGACGAGTCGGATAAGTCGTTGACTGCGTTCAGTCCGTATGCCGCCGTAATCACCAACTCCAGTTCCGACCATTATTCCAAAGAGGAGATGGATTCGGTTTTCGATGCGTTCGTCAAGGACGTAAGTGGCCCTGTCATCGATGGCCGCAGCGGCCGTTATGACGCGGTTTCTTCGCTTCCTGGCGCTCACAACCGCCAGAACGCAGGGTTGGCGCTTGCCATGGCTGTGGCTCTTGGCGCGGATGAGGCGAAGGCGCGGGCGGCTCTTCTTGATTTCCCGGGAGTTGAGCGCAGGATGCAGCTTGTTGGACATTGCTCCGGTGCGGAGGTGTATGACGACTATGCGCACAATCCGGAGAAGCTGCACGCAATGATATCGACTTTGCAGGAGCGTCACGAGAAAGGCATTGCGGTGCTGTGGAGACCTCACGGATATGGTCCGCTCCGCAAGATGATGGACGCGCTTGCGGAGATGTTTGCAGAAACTCTTCGTCCGCAGGACAGGCTTGTGCTGCTGCCCGTTTATGATGCAGGCGGCACCGCTGACCGAAGCGTGAACTCTGACGCATTGGCGGAGATGGTTGCCGGTTCGATTTTTGTCAAAACACCTGAAGAGGCCGAAGTGTTTCTGAGGGCGCAGGCGTCGGCGTTCGGCGCAATAGTAACGGCGGGTGCGCGCGATCCGGCATTGCCTGTGATGGCGCGTCATCTTGCAGGAAAGGAATGAAGATGAAGAGAGTTCTGTTGGGAATAATGGCGGCTGCATTGGCTGTAGCTCCGGTTTTTGCCCAGGATGCGGAGAAGCCTAAAAAGAAGATGCCGTCTTCTGCGAAGTATTTTACGTCGCTCAAGGCCGCCACCAAGGAGGCCGTGAAGTATGACGCGCCGATCTTTGTTGCGGCTGTCGGCAAGGGATCCCCGGCGGAGGATGCCGTGAAGAGTCTAACCAA
>SUVZ01000497.1 GCA_015061765.1 Lentisphaerota bacterium | reverse complement strand
CCCTGCATCATTTGGCGCTGGGACATTCGCATTCTCTGCGGTTTTTCAGGCCTCTCCTGCGAAATCGCGCTGAACGCCGTCATCGCCGCCAGCACCATCAGCCATATTCTTCTCATTGATTGTCTCCTTTTCTCTTTGGAATTGCCGTCATAATAGCATAAACGGATGGAACTCGGCTTTATTGCCCCTTCAGCAAAAATTTTCTCAAAGGCTCATAACCCCTTGATTCCGCAAGCGAATCCCAATTCTTAGGAAGTTCAATCTTGACTGTAGAGAAGCCTCCGCCAGGCACGCACAGCGTTTTGTTGCGAGAAGCATCTCCCGTGACGATAAATGCACTCTTACCCGCAGCCATCGCCGGCACCGTAGGCAGACTTTCAATGCCCGTCCAGGCGAGCCATGGAGGAATCTCCGTAGTGGCGGCACCTTCCCTACGTGAAATTCTGCGTTCATGACGCATCAGGGAATGATTCGATGAATCCAACGCACTTCCTGGATTTCCCCAGTAGTTGGCGAATGTGCGCTGCGACAGCGGAATTCGTGCTGTCTCAACCAACGCGCGCTCCAATGCGCTCTTTGAAGTGTACCGTTTCGCAAGATCACCAGCCGTCCCCGGCGTGATGAGGAACGTCCGGTATGTACATGGCATGCCGCTCGCCACCGCCATCTGCGATTTCTCCACGGCATCCCATGCCATCATGTCTTTTATGCGCTCTCCATCGACAGTTGCAGGAACAAGATTGTTTCCCCAATTTATTGATGACGCCGCGGTCAGGGCAGATTCATCAAGGGCGTAACCCTTCTGAAGATGATACGGCCTCCACCCTATCTTAAGCGCATGCGCCTCGTCCTCCGCTATGCACCACGGCATTAGGTATCCAAACGTCCCCATCCTGTTTTCCTTGATGCGATATCCTCCCAAGTTCAGCATAGCCAGATTGATGAATCTCCCGATCATGGCATTCTTCGGCGACGAAATCCCTCCCTGGCCATTGTCAAAGCCAAGCTGCCGCGCAACCGGGCCATTCAGCCAGCAGTAGGGCGTCCATGCATGGGTCGAGGTGAGCGGCCTGCGGAAATCGCCGGCCTTCATCGCCTTGACAAACGCCAACAGTATAGGCATGTGCTCCGGAAGGCATCCGGACATCACGCCGTTTACGGCGACATCCTTGACCGTTACATTCCTTTGAGAGGGAGGAATCTGCCCCAGAGATGTTTCAGGCGAAAGATCGGTGAATTCCAGGAACTCTGCGACAGCACTTTCCGTCGGCAGGTTTATGGGCAGACCATCCGTCCATCCAGAATCGAGAAACACACGGCACAATTCCTCCTTCGTGCCAGAGATCGAAGCCCCTGCCTCCTGTGGATTCACCGACTTCTCTTCGGTGGGAACATCAGCCGTCAAGGCACGACGTATCTGCGGCCACAGGACCTTGCGCGTATTTTCAAGAAGCTCTCCCCTTGTGTCGGATGAAAATACACCCGGATACTCGGCTATGCGCAGCGAATTCACCCCGGCCGTCTGCGCCGCATGTCTAGCCTGTGCGACAAATCCAGATGCAGCAATCATAACCGACGGAATTCCGAGCGCTTCGGCGGCAATGCACGAACCGACTTCCTTGGGCGTACAGAGCCCACAGCCGCCATTGCCCGAAATAACGGCATCAACGCCATGCTCACGCAATTTTCTCTGGAATTCCTCCTTTTCGCGTCGCACAACGCCCGGTCGCGGATACGGCCCTGCCGATCCTATTTCGCTGAGCAGATAGACTTTGGCTGTAGGATGCGCAGCCTGAATGAGACGCCTCAGTTCCGGATGCGTCACGTTCGCCATGAAACTACCGCCGACAATCGCAATGGTCTTCCCGTCAAACGAATCCAATCCCCGGGTCGGAACGATTGGCGTGACGGCCGACGGCGGAACAGGAACACAAACCGTATATGTCGGCCTGCCGCCAACAGGAACCGAACATACCCCACCCTTGCATTCCCCCGCATATGCGGTTGCGCAAGATGCCGTCATTGCAGCTATTGATATTATCCTTCTCATTGTCGCCTTTCGATACATGTACATCGACATAAACGAACAGGAGACAAATTTATTGCATTAAAGTTTTGGAGCGAAGGACCATACGCCCCTCGCCCCTATGCCACTTGGCTATGAATTACAGTCGACTCAAAACCGGAACAATTCAGCCACCGGAAGATTGCGAGATTTCACATCCTCCATGAAAAGATTGGCAAAAGCCTCGGCCCCAGCCCTGCAGGGATGCGTCGTATCCTTTGACGGCTCACCATCCTTGCCCTTCCGGTAACCGGTGGAAATCACGAAATATTTCATCGACTCGTCCTTGCCGACGCGTTCCATCAGCTCTCGCGTCAGGCCGTTCATGTCGACGTAGTCGCACTTGAGCTCTTCGGAAAGCTCCTTCATCGCATCACGGTAGCTCCTGAGGCAAACGCCGTCTGACTTATGTTCACGATCGATCAGCTTTTCGCCTTTAACATCAAATGTCGCACGGCAGATGGGCGACATCAGGATCGGCGTCGCGCCTTTTGCCCGCACTTCCTTCACCCAGTCGCGGACGATTTCGCGGAAAAGCCCCTTGGGATCGGCCCAACGGTTCTCCTTGTAGTACTTGTTCGAACGTTTCTGATCGTTGTGGCCGAACGCGATGGCGACGAAATCTCCGGCTTTCACATCCGAGATAAGACTTTGCCAGCGTCCAGATTTCAGGAAACTTTTCGTCGACGCGCCACTCCGCGCATAGTTTGCGACCCCGCATCCGTCGCGCATCGACTTCTGCAAGGTTGTGCCCCAACTCGCGTAAGGATAGCGCATTTCGCCGCCCAGGCTGAGTCCATTGTCATCCAGCGTAGAATCGCCGGCGAAAAAGAGACGTGGTCCCCAGGGTTCTATCGCTACCACACCGCCCTGACCGCTGACGTGCGCCGCAAATCTGTCGCGGGCAGAACTCGGCGGGAAACGCAGAATCACGTTGTCTCCGGGCTTCACCTGACCAATCAGCCTCTTCCACGACCCGTCAGCGGCAAACTTTTCCGCAGACGGCCCCTGGGCCACAAAACGTTTCGTCTCGAACGAGACAGCCCCCTCCGGCGCAAGCGAAAGTCCAGAAATGTCGACATCGTAGCAGT
>SUVZ01000496.1 GCA_015061765.1 Lentisphaerota bacterium | reverse complement strand
GCTGCAGAAAGCGGTAGCGCCGCAAATGCCATAAGCGCAAGTGCCGAGCAAGTAAACAGCCCACCAACCTTCTTCATGTTCGAGAATATCCTTTCATACCTTGAAATCCGTGATAATCGGTCTGCCTGAAGTACCAAGCGAGGTAATCGGGCGGACGGCGAAAGTAAGCGATTGGCCGGGCGGCAGTTCGGAAGCGGGTATTTCCAGCGTCGTCACACCACCGTTCGTCTCGTGGCCGATGCCCATGTTGCACCCCGCCGCGTAAACCGCTTTACGGAGCTTTGGCGTTCCTTCGTCGCCCGTCACCTCGACCTCATACGCATACACCCGCGAATCGGGACTGCCGTCCGCAAGAGGTATTCTCACGCAGAGACGCGGAGTTGCGGAGTTTTCTTGGACAGGATTAACAGGATTTACAGGATTATCGTTTGCAGTCTTCCTAATCTTGTTAATCCTGTCAATCCTGTCTAAAGAGACCTCCAGCTTCGCGCCTTCGCGGAACTGCGGCTCGCCGATGACTTTCTTCAACTCGTCCTTCGAGAACGGATGCGGGTCGTACTTTCCGAGCGGCATCACCCAATCCGCTCCGAGACTTCCTCCCTCGCCGAACTCGCGCCGCTCGATGACAAGCATATCGTCATAGACGCGAACGACATAGCCCTGCCGACTTCTGCCACCCGCTTCCTTGCCATCAAGCCTCGCCTTGGAAATCTGGCCTTCGCCCGAGAGTCCGTTGCCCCCTCGCGGCTCGCAGCAGGGGACATGGATGTTAGGACAACCCCAGAAGTATATCTTGTTCCAATTGGCGGCGCTGTGGTGCCAATGCCCAAAAAACGAGACGGAGTTGCGCAACTTCGCCGCCGTCCTGTACAACACCTTGTGGGAACGGGCATGTGAAAGCAGGAAGAACGGTTTGATTCCATCGGCGAGATGAAGCGTGGCATCCTGCCCGCGCAGAAACTTTGCAAAATTACCCTCGTCAACACCCCACTGCCGCCCGAAGAAGTGGTAGCCCTTGACATCCTTGTGCCAGACCAGTTCGTACTTCTCGCCCCATATCCGCTCCCAGTTCGCCGCCATGTCCGTTGCAAGGACATGCTTTGCCCGTTCCGCTTCGTCGGAGTAGCGGTTCTTCACGAAATCGCCGTAATCTGCGCCCAGCAGGTCGTGGTTTCCGGCGACAAAAAGCTTCTCCGGCTCTCTCCCATCTGCAAACACCCGCCGCCACGCCTCGGCATGAAACTCCATCTCGCGCACCTGGCCGCGATGCGCGAAGTCACCGCAATGGACGACGGCATCCACGCCTTGCGCCTTGAAGTATTCGAGCGCGGCGGCAAAGTATTTGTCCGGCCAGTTCGCCCCGATGCCGTTGCCCTTGTTCGCAGTCCGAAGATGCGTGTCGCTCACGACGCCAAAAACGAGATTCGGCTTCCCTTCGTGTTTCCAGCCGGGCGGCGCCGCGAAAATGAGACCGCCCGGCAGTGCCGAAAAACCAAGGGCTGCGAGGGTGCCGCCTATGAAATCCCTTCGATTCACATTCATGCCGAACACCTTCCTCCGTGTCACTTCGTCATGACGATTGGCTTTATGTCGCCGTTCGCGTCGAACTCCATGCGGTCTATGCAGACGACGCGGTGGTCACGCCCCTTGCTTGGAATCGGACGCCGGTGATAGCAGATGTACCATTCGTCCGTTCCCGGTTTGCAGGCGACGGAATGATGACCAGCGCCCGTCGCAAGCGGCCTCTGGACGCCCAGCACCTTGCCTTTGAACTCGAATGGTCCGAACGGAGAATCGCCGACAGAATAGTTCACGCAGTAATTGTCCTTTGTCCACTTGCCGCTCGAATACATGAAATACCACTTCCCCTTGCGCTCGAACAAGACGGACCCCTCGACGTAACATTTCGGGGTAAAGTCGCGCCACATCGTTCCATCCTCGAAAGGAACAAGCGACTTGAAGTCATTTGAGAGCCTCACGAGGTTGCATCGTCCCCATCCGCCATACACCATGTACCACGCCCCTTTGTATTTAAACACGTACTGGTCTATCGGTTGGGCGCGATTCCAAAACCGGTCGATGAGCGGCTTGCCGATCAGATCGCGGTATGGACCTTCGGGTCTCTCCGCAACGGCTACGCCGATCCCGCCATAGCCATGCAACTTCGCCTCGGTCTGCGGCGTCATGTCACCACCCTTTATATCGACAGGATGCGGGTCGTTCACACTGAAGAAGAGGTAATACTTACCATCAACCTCGTGCGCGTCCGGTGCCCACATCGCCCCTTTCGCCCAATTCACTTCCTTTGTCGTAAGGATTTTCGCATGCTTCGTCCACGTCCTCATGTCCTTGGATGAAAACGCATCGAAAGAGAATTGCCGCTTTGGACGGATGGATGTCGTCGGAAATATCCAGTACGTGTCTCCGTACCGCCGTATCTGCGGGTCTGCGTACCAGCCGTCGAAAACCGGGTTTGCGAGAGCGACCGCCGCCACGCCGACCGAGACCGCCGCCGCTGCACAAGCTATCAATCTTGTTATTGTGCTTTTCTTCATGAATGGTTCTCCACCTTACCGCGTCCAAGAGAGAATATTTTGCGCTCTATAATGCCAAGTCGCCATTCAGGCGGTCTATTTCATGCCTTTGAGTAAATCGCATCCGTCTCAATCGCACGACCGATGCCACCGAACACTTCACGGGGGCGCACGGACACATGCAACGCGCCGGTTTTTGGCGATTTGAGCGCCCTAGACTTCCTGAATTCGCGAAGCGACAACTCCACCTTCATCGTCTCGCCGTCTGCAAGCGGCGCAAAGTGGCAGTCTGGCGCAAAGACGCGCCGCACACTGCGCTGCACATCACCGCCGAAGAGAATTGCATCCAGCGTAACCTCGTAGTCGTAGGCGCGAACGCCACTCTGCAATCCGTTCACGACTGGAAATTCAAGCGAAAGCAATCTATCCACTGCACGGCCGCCCTGTTTGATTTCTGCGATGAGTCTGGCCCCTGCGGGAAACTCCGGCACCGGCGCAGAGCGGCGGCGCGTCTCGTGTGCAAACGGCCGCGCATTCGCGCCAAGCGGCATCTCCCAGGATGGCCCCAGCGGTTTGCCGTTGGCAAAGTCGATGCGGTGGATGGCCATCCTTTCATCGTACA
>SUVZ01000495.1 GCA_015061765.1 Lentisphaerota bacterium | reverse complement strand
TAATATTCCTCACCAAGTCCGACGGAAATACGGAAGAGGTCGTTAATGAGATCCGCGAGTACAACACAAAGGCAGAAATAATCGAATGCCGCCATGCGCCGCGCATCCTCAAGGATGTATGGAGCCGCGAGGAACTTCCGTTGGAGTGGTTGAAGGGGAAGACTCTCACAACACTTTCTGGTATTGCCGTGCCGCAGGGCTTCGAGGATTCTCTCAGAAAGCTCGGTGCGCGCGTCATTTGGTGCGAACGCTACGCAGACCACCACCGCTACGATTCGAGCGAAATCATATATGCCCTCAACAAGACCGCCGACCTTGGCGCGGAGGCTCTCATCACGACGGAGAAGGATGCCGTCCGCTTCCCGCGACTTGAAACGACCCCCGTTCCGTGCTACTACCTCCGCGTCGACATCGAGATACTGAAAGGCGCTGAGAACTTCACCGCCGCAGTGGGCCGGATATGCAATATTTAAGACGGCTGTGAGGTGAATGTTGGATATGGCCTACTTGTGATATAATAGGCTCATGAAAACAAAAATGTATTCGACCGTTTTTGCGGTATTGTCGGTGGGGCTCGTCTATGCTCAGGAGAATTCAGTGGCAAAGTACGATCCGCGCATGGCTGTTCAGGCGGCTATTGTGGACACAAACGGCATAAAGTGGATCGATGGGAAATATCTGCCGATAGAGGGAAGATGTTTTGACAATACAAGTGCGTACTATGATCGGTTGCCGTCAAATGTCACCGCTAAGGTTAATGCCGGCGTCCGTAGCATGAAGAGCCATTCGGCTGGACTTCAGTTCCGATTCAGTACAGATTCAAGGAAACTGCATTTCAAGTGGAAACCGAAAAATGCGCGTCTTGCCATGGATCATATGCCGTCGACCGGCGTATCTGGAATTGACATCTACAGGCAAAGTGCGAACGGCAAGTGGAAGTTCTATGCGCAGGGGCGGATAACTGATGGCGTGAAGGGCGGCAGTCTCACACTCGGATGGAATCCTGGTACGCCATGTCTGGTGAATCTGCCGCTCTACAACGGGATTAAAGAGTTCACCCTTGGCATTGACAAGAACGCGAAGATCGAGGCTCTCCCGCCCCGCAGGAGCGGCGTTGACAAGCCAGTTGTCTTTTACGGCACCTCGATAACGCATGGTGGATGCGCTTCGCGGCCCGGTCTTGCCTTCCCATCCATTGTCGGACGCAATCTTGATGTGCCGATTGTCAATCTCGGCTTTTCCGGCTCCGGACGCATGGAGTTTGAGATGAGCGAGCATCTCGCCGCAATCGATGCGAGCTGCTACGTGCTTGACTGTCTCTGGAATATGGGGAGCATCAGGAAAAACGATAAATCCGACCTTGACCTCAAGGATGTCAAGCGCGGTCCAGATGCGGTTGTCCGTGCGCGGTACGAACCCTTTATCCGCAATCTCCGCGCGAAAAGGCCGGGAGTCCCGATTGTGATGGCCGAGCAGTGCGACGTGTATTGCAGAGAGCCGAACGCGAAGGACAAGTTCATCAGGGGGCTTTATGAGAAGCTGATTGCAGAGGGGTGGAAGAATCTTGTGTATCTCCCCAAGACGGAAATGTACACCGGCGACCTTGAAGGTACTGTTGATGGATGCCATCCGAACGATCATGGTATGATTTCAATGTCCAAGGCTTTCGGCAAGGCTGTCAGGGAAGCGCTGGACATAAAGTACAACGTGCGGAATTTCGGGGCGAAAGGCGATGGAGTTGCAAAGGATACCGTCGCTGTCCAGCGAGCCATAGATGCCGCCTCCTCTGCCGGCGGCGGTGAGGTTCTGCTTCCGGCCGGAACGTATCTTTGCGGTTCGGTGTTTCTCAAGTCCGGCGTCGATTTCCATCTTGCCGAAGGAGCTGTCCTGAAGGGAAGTCCCGATCCTGCGGACTACAACGCAGCTGATGTCGCACCGCAGAACTATGGCCGTCTCGGGGTCGGGGACAACACGAGCGGGGGACATCTGATTCTCTGCATCGAACAGGAGAATGTTACGTTGCGCGGTCCCGGAAAGATCGACGGCAATGTTGGGGCGTTCTTGAAGATGCCAGACGGTACGCATCCGGAGCACAAGCTGAAGATTCCATGGCGACCGTCGCAGATGGTGTGGTTCGTGGAGTCGAAAGGCATAAGCATTCGCGACATTGAAATGGCGGACGCCCCCTATTGGAGCTGTTTCATCTATGGTTGCGAGGATGTCACGGTCAAGAACGCCTACATCCATACCGTCAGGGATCCGCATACATACAACGGGGACGGCCTTGACATCGATTCTTCCCGTCATGTGAGGGTTTCGGATTGCCGCATCTTCACGGCGGACGATTCAATTACTCTCAGGGCGTCTGGCGCGAGATTGAAACGCGATGGGGACTGCGCAGATGTCGTGGTGTCGAACTGCACTTTTTCCTCTGACTGCAACGCCATTCGCCTGGGGGTCGGCAACGGCCATATCAGGGACTGTTCATTCCACAACATCAAGATCGTCGATACGCGCTATGCCGTCAATGCCGTTGGGGCTTGGTCTCGTCCTGAACGCGGGGTGGACATATCGCGCATCCTTTTCGAGAATTTCGACATCGAAGCCAAAGGCTTCTGCAAATTCTACTACAGGAAAGCGACAGGCAGCGTGTTCGACGGGCTGCATTTCAAGCATGTCCGAGGGAAGGTTAAGGCGGAGTCCATCTTCGACGATACACCAGAGCGTCCATTCCGCAATCTGCGGTTTGAAGACGTCAAGATTGAAGGTGAAACGTCTCGCAGGGTGTTGCAGGGGAATTGATGTATTCCCAATTGAATGTTGGGGAATGTCGCCGACAATCAATGCCAATAGCCAATTGGGAATTGTCGACATTTGCGCACTTCCACTTTGTCGTGTCCAGAACTAAACGCAAGTTCTGAAAGTTACTGCAAGTCGAATCTCAACTTTTCGATATGGAGTGCTTGCGAATCCGTGGGCACTACCGACCCAACCATACTCCCGGCACGAAAAGTGGTGTTGGCGCTTACGTCCGACCCGCTCGACAATCACGAGATTGCCTTCGGGGTCGTCCGCCTCGCGCTCCACCTCTTTTCGCAGCGGTGCGTTTGGCGTTGGGGATCGGTACTGCCCACCGTTGCACGGGCGCGTCGGCGGCACTACGGCG
>SUVZ01000494.1 GCA_015061765.1 Lentisphaerota bacterium | reverse complement strand
TTCGGTGCTTTCCATCCCCAAGAAGGACGCGCTGATCGGATTCCCCGCGATAGTAAAGGTCAAGGGTGTGTACGCGGCCATCAGCGAGGCTGCCCTTACGGACTGGGCGGGGCTGTTTCTTAAGCGCTCCGACGAAAGAAACGTGCCGGTCAACTGTACGCAGCTCGAGGCGGAGCCCTCTCCCCGGCTTGACGGTAATGGGCTTGTGGTGTCGGAGACGCCGCGCGTCTCCCCGTGGCGAGTGGTCATTCTCGGCGGCACCCCTGCAGAACTAACCGAAAACAATGACGTGATAATGAACCTCAATCCGCCGCCAGAAGGTGGGGACAAGGCCTTCCGTTGGGTCAAGCCGGGTGTCAGTGCATGGGACTGGTGGACTTGGCCGAGACAGGGCGGACTCAAGATGGAGACCGCTTCTAAAATCGCCGAAATCGATTTTGCCTCAAAGATGGGTTGGAAGTATTACACCATCGATGCCAAATGGACCGGAGTTCAAAAGATAAACGATCCTCGCCAGGATCTCACCAAGGCGGCAGACACTCTGGATCTCGATGCCGTGCTCGCGCATGCGGGAAAGAAGGATGTAGGCGTGTTCCTCTGGGCGTATTGGAGTGTGCTGGAATCGAACGGCGTGGAGCGCGTGTTCGCCAATCTTTCGAAGCGGGGCGTGAAGGGGCTTAAGATCGATTTTATGGACCGACAGGATCAGGAGATGGTGAACTGGTATGAGAAAGTGGTGAGGCTGGCCGCCAAATACAGGCTTTTGATCAATTTCCACGGTGCGTACCATCCAACCGGTATGAACCGCACCTGGCCAAATCAGATTACGCGCGAGGCCGTTGCGGGCAACGAATGCCACCGTTACGGCTGGCGCATCACTCCGGAGTTGACGGCCGGTCTGCCGTTCACGCGCTTTTTGATCGGGCCTGCGGACTATACGCCCGGAAGCTTCAACAATGTGCTTCCCAGACAGTTTTTCCCGGTCAACCACATGAAGGATCCGGGTGATATGACGACGCAGGAGGTAGGTACGCGTGCGCATGCGCTGGCACTTTGCGTCGCGTACGACAGCCCACTGATGACTCTTTGCGACACACCCGCCATATACGAGGGACAGACTGGGCTGGACGCGCTCAAAAATCTTCCGGCGGCATGGGATGACACGAAATGCCTTGGCGGCGAAATCAACGAATGGTATTCCGTTGCGAGAACCGCTCCCGACGGACGCAGATACTTCGCAGTGATCTCCGCCGGGGAGCGCAAGATCGAGCAGAGTCTGTCGTTTCTCGGTCCTGGACGGTGGCACATGACCCTCTACGCTGATGACATGCAGAATAGCCGCAAGGATGCCCGTGTGATCCGGGTGGTCAAACGCACGGTCAATTCCTCGAACTCGCTGTCCCTTGACATTGCGCCGATAGGCGGCGCTGTCGCAGTATTTGAGCCTGCCGCGCCGGCTCCGAACAACGTGCCTCCGCTGATGCAGACGTTTAAAGGCGAGAAGGTGTCCACGCTCAAGCTGTGGGAGAAGGTCCGGGCACCGGAACTTCTCAAAGCCTTCACGACGGGCGAATACGGGCGGCGTCCGGTGGAACGTCCCGATTCGCTTGTGTTCGAGAGCGTCGAACCGGATGTCGAGATGATGGAGGGCAAGGCGCTGCGCAAGCGTGTTCGCGCCACGTATTCGGGTAGATACGGTAAAGGTTCGTTTGAATTTACGGCTTTCATCCCGAAGGCCAATAGGAAAGTGCCGTCCTTCCTGCTCATATGCAACCGCAATCCCGATGAGAATATCGATCCTTCGCGCAAGGTGAAAAGCGGCTTTTGGCCGGCTGAGGAGATTGTCGGTCGCGGCTACGCTGCCATTGCGTTCTGGAACGGAGACATCGCTCCGGATAGAAATGTCGGCAACCGCGAGGGCGTGTTTGCCTGCTTCGAGAATCCGGCGCACGGCCGCAGGCCGGACGCCTGGGGAACGCTCTCCGCGTGGGGTTGGGGCGCCAGCAGAGTTATGGACTGGATCGAAACGGAATCGCTGCTTGATGCAAAGAAAGTCGCCGTGGTAGGACATTCGCGCGGCGGAAAGACGGCTCTCGTCGCCGGTGTCTATGACAGGCGCTTCGCGATGATATGCTCGAACAATTCCGGTTGTTCCGGCGCGAAACTCAACCATATCGATCTTCCGAAATCCGAACACGTTGCGGACATCATGAGGAATTTCCCGTATTGGTTTTGCGGAAACTATGTCCGTCAGGTCAATGCCGAGAATGATTGGAATGTCGACCAGCATCAGTTTATTGCTCTTCTTGCGCCGCGTCTCGTCTGCATCGCTTCAGCCACGGAAGATGTATGGGCTGGACCGGAGGGTGAATACTACGGCGGAATTCTCGCATCTCCGGCATGGCGGCTGTATGGAAAGAAAGGCCTTGTGTCAAATGGATTTCCTCCGCCGGAGAAGCCTCTTCAGGAGGGATGCATATCCTATCATCTCCGTACCGGCAAGCATAACCTGACTTCATATGATTGGGGTGTGTTTATGGATTTTGCGGATAGGCACGGTTGGAACAGATGAGCATGGCCGATTGGTTGTATTTGTGTGTTGAAAAGCTCTGGAGGAACATATATGCGGAAGACATTCCCAGACATGGAGTTTGCGGTTCCCGGTACGGTCACGTCCACGACTGCGCACGGGGTGGTGGCCGAAGACGAATGGGGCCGGTACGCTCTTCTGAAGGGTGTGCCACCCGATGACATTTCCATATCTCCATATGAACAGGCTCTTTCTGCTTTCGAGTCCGTGGAACATGAGCTTGGTGAGATGGGGATGGATTTCTCGGACGTTGTGCGCACTTGGATATATGCGGACAGGATACTTGACTGGTACGCGGACTTCAACAGGGCGCGAAACGAGTTTTTCACGGCTCGTGGCGTGTACGACCGGTATGTTCCGGCATCCACGGGAATCGGTTGGACGAACGGTCTCGGGGCAAGACTGGTGCTTGGAGCTTTTGCGGTCAAGGCGAAAACGCCCGGTTCGGTGGAGTTCGAGGCTCTGCCTAGCCCGTTGCAGTGCCCTGCGCTCGAGTACGGTTCGAGTTTTTCGCGGGCCGCCGAAGTCCGCACTCCGGGATGGAAACGCGTGATCGTGTCCGGTACGGCGTCCATCAA
>SUVZ01000493.1 GCA_015061765.1 Lentisphaerota bacterium | reverse complement strand
ATGCTGAATCTTAGAATTGTTGATGGCGGCAAGGTCGCTCCACGCAAAGAGAATAATGGTTGTCTTGAGTTGAATGGAGGATGCGTTGATCTCGACATCGCTCCATTCAAGATTGGAATATACGATGCAATGACAATTGAGTTCTTTTTCAAAGCGAATTTTGCAGCGAAAAGCTGGACTCCTCTGGTGGCCTGTAGGCAGGATGCGGTTACGACAGGGAATTATCCAAACCGTCTTCCATTCCTGTTTCAGGAAAATGGAGATCTCGGACTGAATTGCAGGACCGATACGCCTAATTCGAAAAACCAGTATGTGTCAATCCCCAGCGCCAGTTCGCCTTTTGACGGCAAGTGGCATCATGTTGCGCTGATTATTAGTCATGAGTCGGAACATGCCAAACAGAAGATCACTGTCTACTTTGACTATGAGAAGGTCGGTGACAATGATAAGATAGAAGGCGTGTTTACTGTAAGCGACTATCATTTCCTGCGATTCGGAAACGATACGGCTCAATCGGTTATGAAGCTTGACGAGTTTCGCATCTCCCGTGGTGCGCTTCCTGTATCCGCCTTCATGCGTCAGACTGAACCATTGGGTACGTCCATTGTAATCCGTTGATTATTGTTTTGCGAGGTGATCCGTATGCAGTTTTACGCGATTGTTTGCATTGTGTGTGGCGTAGCGCTGTTTACGGCGCGCGCCGAGTACCGGTTTGAGGATCCCCGCAATTTTTTCGGCGTGTGGAGCGGTCCGGTGCAGGAGCGTGTGACGTATGCTCGAGTGATGGGATACAGTCACATTCTCTATTCAAACGGGATGTATGGCGCAAAAGGTGCGTCAGGGCTTTGGTTTGTGTTGGAATCCCCGGAGTACGCGACGTATCCGTGCAACATTGATGATTCCAAGACATACCCGCCGGAGAAGATTGCGGAACTGGAAGAAATGTGCGCAAAGAAAGATGCGTCGGCTCCCTTTCCGCACAATCTGGCGACAGGTTGGTTCCACGGCACCATGGAAACGCGCATACGCGGTGTGACGAATGGTGTATCCTACAGTCGTCATGCGGTTCAGCCGAATTTCCAAAAGAAGGCGGTGATAGACAAGATTGTCGCGAGAATCCTGTACAGGATACGGGAGATCGAAAGCAAGAATCCAAAATTCAGGTTTGGCGGTTTTTGCTGGGATGTCCCCAATCCATCGGGCGATTTTTACGGATTCCCTAAAAACGAATCTTCCAAGACTCCTGCATGGAAGCGTGGCCGTCCAGAGCAGGTGACGTTGGCGCATTGGACAGGTAGGGATTGCGTTTCGCTCGGTCCGGGCGAGAAGGTCGATTATCCCACCTATTCCGAAGGTTGTCTCCGCTATCGCATGGCGCTTCGAAGGGCTGTTGTCGAAATCAATCCCAAGACCGCATTTATTGTCGATCCATGGCATATTGGCCGAAATTGGGTAAAGCCGTTCTTTGAAGGCGGTTTTGATGGTGATGAATTCCGTGATGCGCGGGCAGAATTCGTCATGAGCGAAGGGGGTGAGGGATTTCTGGATTCGATGAACTTCACCAACGGCTTTTTGAAAGCCGATCAAATAGCCTATGCCTGCGACGAATTGCCGTACGACTACGAGAAAGATATTCGCAATCTTGGCCTCGCAGCTTCGCGTGGCGTCTGGAGCGTATGGTTTGGATGTCCGTGCCCTGACATCACAAGCATTCGCGATGTTCCGCCGCGCATGAAATTGGCTCACGAACTGCCGCGTTTCGAGAATCTGAACAATACTCCGCTTGACCGGCGCCGTTGGGATGCTGATAAGGTCGTTTACGACAGCCCTACCGCCCACCTTGACAAAGGGGTAGTGTGGGCTATGCATCCTTACACGAAACGAATTTATTTTTGTTTTACGTCTCCTGATGCGGTTATCAAGTTGCCGACTGGCTTTAAGGCGGGTCGTTTTGTTGCGCTTACTTCGCTGTTTGAGGATTACCGTCTCTCCTGGTTTCGCTTGAAAGATGTTTTTCAGGTTTCGTCTTCGGGTGAGTTGAGGATTCGGCCCGGGTCGGAGTTTGTTGTCGGCGAGGCATTTGCCGTATCTCAAAAGAAAGGAAAATGAAATGCGCGGAGCGCGGGTTTTGTTTGCTGTTGTCTTGTTTTGTGCGTCCATCGTCCGGGCTTCGACGATCGAGCTGGCGTGGACAATGCCGGACGGGTGCGTAAAGCGAGAGGTGCGCGAGCTGAAAGAGACGGATGGTGTGGCGATATTTGCATTGAAGAAAGAAGAGATTGCTGCCCGTAAAGCCTTGTCACTTGCTTTGACTCCAGATTTTGCGCGGGCAAGAAAAGGCGATGATGGTTTTTGGGTGTTTTCAAGCGGCGAGTACGGTACCTTCCGTTGTGACGAAGGAGTGGCCAAGTGTCGACGCTGGCAACTCATGAGTGTTTACGGAATGAAAACGCCCGAACGGACGTTTGTCGCGATTGTAAAAAAGCTCAAGTATTATTTTACGACGCGTGTGACAGCGAAGAATGGCGAGTACAGCATGAGCTGCGTGCTCGAAAACGAACTTTGCAGTCGTCCCTACGAGGATTTTGAGATCGAATTCAGACGGTTGGACGGAAAAGAGGCCACATTGGGAGGTATCGCCCGGGCGTACCGCAGTTATCAGCTTGATCGTGGGATGGCAAAAACGCTCAAGGAGCGTGGTGCTACGAATGCCGTGCTCAAAGATGCAATCGACAGTGTGGAAATCCGCATCCGACAGGCGTGGAAACCCGTTCCACCGGCGATTTTTGAGCAGGTACCGGAGATTGAACCTCCGGTTTCGCCATACGTCACGTTCGACCGTGTCGTCGACATAGCCCGTGCGCTGAAGAAGTCAGGTGTGGACAAGGCGGAGTTGTGTCTCGTGGGTTGGAATATCGGCGGGCACGATGGCAGATGGCCGCAATCGTTTCCTGCAGAACCGGTTCTTGGCGGAGATGCGAAACTGAAGGAGTGTGTCAAGGCCGTGAGGGATATGGGGTATCTCATCGTGCCGCACGGAAACTATCTTGATGCATATCGCATTGCAGAGTCGTGGGATGAAGAGTGGTTGGCTAAGACGGAAGAAGTAGGATTGCTTACTAGTGGAAATTGGGGCGGCGGGAAAAGTGCGCGCATTTGCGCCCAGAGGGCGTATGAACGGTTTTC
>SUVZ01000492.1 GCA_015061765.1 Lentisphaerota bacterium | reverse complement strand
CCTACGGCTACTCAGACGGCGGCACGGTCGAGCGCCATCCCTGGGTGATCGGAAATCACGAGCAATACGACGGTTATTCGTGGGATGGTGACATTGCGGAACTTCGCCTTTCCGATGTGGCGCTTCCTGCTGAGGAAATGCTCTGGCAAGGTTCGACACTTTCTGACGGCGGAACAGTGATGTGGCTTCCTTTCGATGACGATTTCAATGCGCTTGATTGGTCCCGGCTACAGACGACCAACGGCACTTTTGAGACTGCCGTCACGAATGCGATAGAGAAGGGAACGGCCGCTTTCAGTGAAGACGTGCTGAATTTGCGGATAGTGGACGGCAGCAAGACTACGCTGCGCAAGCATAACAATGGTTGTCTCGCGCTGAATGGTGGATACGTTGATCTTGCAATCACCCCCTTCAAGCCTGAAATTTACGATGCAATGACAGTTGAGTTCTTTTTCAAGGCGAGCTTTGCTGCGAATAGCTGGATGTCTCTGGCAGCCTGTAGACAAGATACTGTCACGACTGGGAATTATCCGAACCGTCTGCCATTCCTTTTCCAGGAAAATGGATCGCACGGACTGAACTGTAGAACCGACACGCCTGAATCAAAAGATCAGTATGTTTTAATCCCGAGTGCCAGTTCGCCTTTCGACGGCAAATGGCATCATGCTGCGCTGATTATTAGTCATGGCGCTGAGCATACAAACCAGACGATTACGGTATACTTTGACCATTCGGAAGTTGGATCCAAGAGCATAAAGGGTGTGTTCACTACATTAGACTATCATTTTTTGCGATTCGGACACGACGATCAACGGTCGGTCATGATGCTCGACGAGTTCCGCATCTCCCGCGGCGCGCTTCCCGTATCATCCTTTATGCGCCAGACTGGACCTGCGGGTATGGCTATCATATTGCGCTGATCCTCCACTTCATGGGTGATATAGCATGCGATTCAGGGCGTTTGCGTACATTGCGTGGGGGGCGGTGTCTCTTACGGCTCGTGCGGAGTACCGCTTTGATGACCCCCGGAACTTCTTCGGGGTGTGGAGCGGCCCTGTGCAGGAACGTGTGACTTACGCCAGAATGATGGGGTATAGCCACATCCTCTATTCAGACGGAATGTATGCCGCAAAAGGAGCTTCGGGGCTCTGGTTCGTATTGGAGTCGCCGGAATACGCCACGTATCCGTGCAACATTGACGATGACAAGACATATCCGCCGGAGAAGATTGCGGAACTGGAGGAGATGTGCGCAATGAAGGATGCTGCCGCAAACTTCCCCCACAACCTCGCGACGGGCTGGTTTCATGCTACGATGGAGACGCGTATACGAGGTGGAACAAACGGTGTTTCGTACAGCAGCCACGCCGTGCAGCCGAACTTTCAGAAGAAAGCCGTGGTAGATAAGATCGTGGCAAGAGTCATAAGGCGCATCCGGCAGATAGAAAAACGAAACCCCGACTTTCGGTTCGGCGGATTTTGCTGGGATGTCCCCAATCCTTCCGGCGACTTCTACGGTTTCCCGAAGGATGAAAGCGCATCAACCCCGTCATGGAAGCGGGGGCGTCCCGGACAGGTCACGCTGGCGCATTGGACGGGGAAAGACTGCGTGTCGCTTCGTCCGGGCGATACCGTCGACTATCCGACCTATTCCGAAGGGTGCCTGCGATATCGCATGGCGCTTCGCCGCGCCGCCGCGCAGATAAATCCAAGGGTGGCGTTGATAGTCGATCCGTGGAACATTGTCAAGAACTGGGTGACGCCATTCTTCTGCGGAGGTTTTGTCGGCGAAGAGTTCCAGGACGCTCGTGCAGAATTTGTGATGAGCGAGGGGGCGGAGGATTTTTTGGATCCCATGTGCTTCACGAACGGATTCTTGAAGGCCGACCAAATCGCCTATGCATGCGACGAGATGCCTTACGACTACATGAAGGACATCCGCAACCTCGGGCTTGCCGCGTCGCGCGGGGTCTGGAGCGTATGGTTTGGTTGCCCGTGCCCCGGCGTGACAAGCATCCGCGATGTCCCGCCGCGCATGAAACTTGCCCATGAGGTGCCGCGGATGGAGAACTTGAACAATACGCCGCTCTCCGAGCGCCGCTGGGACGCCGAAAGGGGAATCTACGACAGCCCGACTGCGCATCTTGACAAGGACGTTGTGTGGGTCGTGCATCCCTACACGAAGCGCGTTTATTTCTGCTTCACGTCTCCGACTGCCGTCATAAGGCTGCCGAATGGTTTCAATGCGGGCAGGGTGACGGCGCTCTCGTCCCTTTTCGAGGACTATCGGCTGTCTTGGTTCCGACTGAAGGATGTGTTTCCCGTCTCGCAGTCCGGCGAGCTGCGAATTGCACCAGGTTCGGAGTTTGTCGTTGGCGAGGCTTTCGTCGTGTCCCATAAGGAGGGCAGGTAGAATGAGAGTCGCGTGCGGAATCGCCATTCTTCTGGCCTCATTCGCCCATGCATCCGTTATTGAACTAGAGTGGACGATGCCAGACGGACGCGTGGAACGCGAAAGACGGAATTTGGTGGAGAATGACGGGGTTGCAACGTTTGCGCTTACACGGGAAGAAATCGCATCTCGTGGCGCATGGTCGCTTGCGGTTACGCCTGACTTCGCCCGTGCGCGCAAGGGTGATGACGGCTTTTGGGTGTTCTCGAGCGGCGAGTGCGGCACTTTTCGGTGCGACGAGGGAAAGGCGGAGTGCCGCCGCTGGCAGCTGATGAGCGTGTACGGGATGAAGACGCCCGAGCGGACTTTTGCCGCGATCGTCAAGAAGCTCAAGTACTATTTCACGACCCGGGTGACGGCGAAAGACGGCGAGTATCGCATGAGCTGCGTCCTTGAGAAGGAACTTTGCAGCCGTCCGTACGAAGATTTCGAGATCGAGTTTCGCAGACTGGACGGCGGGGAGGCTACGATGGGCGGCATCGCCCGGGCGTACAGGCGCTATCAGCTGGAACGTGGCGCCGTGAAGCCTCTTAGGGAACGGGCCGCTTCAAATTCTGTTCTGAAGGATGCGATAGACGGTCCCGAGATTCGAATCCGGCAGGCAT
This sequence comes from Lentisphaerota bacterium, assembly GCA_015061765.1. The sequence goes on along the minus strand of SUVZ01000492.1, from coordinate 144 downwards.
GGAAGCCGGTTCCTCCGAAAGTTTTGGAGCAAACGCTCGAAACTGAACCCCCAGTGACGCCGTACGTGACTTTCGACCGTGTCGTGGACATAGCGCGCGAACTCAAGGCGGCAGGTGTTGAAAAGGCGGAGCTTTGCCTTGTCG
>SUVZ01000027.1 GCA_015061765.1 Lentisphaerota bacterium | reverse complement strand
ATTTCGTCTTAGACTTCCTTCATCCACATCCTCACGGACATAAACTTGTCTTCGACTATCTGATTCCCCCTAACTGGCTCACTGGAGACTTACACTCCAGATGTTGTGTCATGTCCTGCGTACCAACCATAAAAATGACATGGCTACCGTCATTTTTACACGCAAAATGACATCGCCATCGTCATTTTGCGAGCATCTTCTCCACATCCGCCTTGAAATTCGCGATTGAAAAATGCTCTTCCATGAACTTTTTACCGCGAGCTGCCCGTTCCGCCGCCAATTGCGGATTGTCGCGGATTTCACGCAATGCCGCCGCCGCCGCATCAACATCGGCTTCTACCCATTCCTTCATCGACTCCATGTATTCATGCGGCAGAATCGGCGTCATCTTGTATGGTATGCACCATGCCGTGTCTGAGCGACAAAATTCAGTATTAGCGCTCCAATTAGTCGCCACAACCGGCTTTCCCTGACTCATCGCTTCTGCCATGCCAAGCCCAAATCCTTCCGCTTTATGCAGTGAAAGATAAACATCGCAAGCCCCGGTCAATCCGTCAATATCGCCCTGAGGCAAATAATGTGAGATGTGAATGAATTGAGATTCAATCCCCGCTGCGGATACTTCCGCCATCATTTCCTTAACCTGTTTCGGATTATGCTTAGCGCCCTTCGTTTTGAAAAGGAGCTTGGCGTTCGCGTCATTCCCGAACGCCTTGGCAAACGCCCGAATCGCCGCCGGAATGTTTTTCCGGTAATATGAACCGAAATCGAAATTGAAAAACACCACGAAATCATCCGCCCCAATTCCGTATTTCCTGCGCAGAGCGTCGCGCGGTGTGGCATTTTCAAGCTTGAATCTGAAAGGATACACAATCTTGAATACCGGCTGCGCGGGAAACGCCCGACGATAATATCCATAATTGAAATCCGACATGCCAACAATCGCGTCGCCGCTTGCCTTGAGATACGGAGCCGTCTCATGAATACCATGTTCACTCTCATGAAACGCAATGCGAATCCGTCGGCATTGAGGCAGCACATCAGATGGAAGTGCGCTCCTGTACATCATGACAATATGCGAATACCTACCAATATCAAACTCTTCGACAGGTGTCAACAGATGCGCCGCGTCTTCTGCGGGAATTTGAGGTTTAAGGCATGTATCATATGCTTGAAACGATATACCTGCATCCTTTAAATTCAATATAAAATCTCGCATTGTTTTACTGAGCGACACCTGTGCCGTCAAATCAGCGACAATGGTTATTCCTTTTTCAGACTCCTTGACTTTCGAATTTCGCGCCAAGGCGATAAGTCGCCGTTTATTGATAAAATTCGCCGCCGCTCTCTTGAAGAAGCTGATAATTCCGGAAAATCCCCACACTCTTACTTTTTCTATAATCGATTTCACTTTGCGCACCATGCTATTCCACCACCGATACTACGCGCTTATCTCACAACCCTTCCAGTTGTGATATTTCCTCTCGTCTGCCAACAAACATAACAATCTCCAATGCCGGATATTATATCACAGCTGTATTATTACGCGTTCACCTTCGTCTTTTCTTTCATGCCGATGTCGAAAAGGTTTTGAATACGGACAATGAGAGTCCACGGAAAGATCGCAAACACTAGACCTTTAAGCCATTCACGGATACGAACCTTAAGCGGCGGCAATCCACGGACCGAGAAATCCAGCTCGATTCCATTGCGCTGGCATACTTCTACACCGAATTTCTCCCAACAACCTTTATGAACGGCATCAACAAACGGGAATTCCTTTGTCGGCGTCACAAGCAGAGGTCGCTTCTCGTCTCCAACCATGAAACTACCATATCTTTCAAACTCCCAGATACTCGCAAGCCCATTGGCAAGATTTTTCAAAAACGCCCGGTTCCAAATACCCGCCTGAGTAGCAATGCAATACGCGGTTTGCTTAGGATATTCCATAAGTCCATCCTTGTACGGACGGAATGTCGTCGGATTGGGAATCATCCGGAGATTTACGGCGTCAAACCGTTTGACCTGCGCAAGACGTTTCAGAAACAAACCCGTGTCCACCGGTTTCTCAAGATAATAATCATCACAAAGCATCAAAACGTAAGGGGTTGAAATATTCTCCAGAGCCATCACCAAACGGCTGCACCAATTGCCGCCAAGTCCGCACATCACTTCCCTGTCAAAGCGGCAGTCAGCACCGTCGGCGGATTTGGTTTCCGACACAAACACCGTCTCAAACGGGCAATCCGGCCAATATCTGCGAAACAGTTTGATGAAATTTCGAGCCACATCGTTGTACGCATCGCATGAAGCCACAAGAACCGTAAGTTTCATATTGAATTCCTTTGCATCCTCAACTCCAGACGCAATATTATTTTCAACATTCATTTTCAATTTCACACCCCAAAGCCGTTGCCATGAACAATAACTGCGTAATCAATGTAACACTTCTTCGTCAACTACTCCTCCGACCGCTACAATGCCTTACCAGGAACGAATGTACCGACGTTCCTGCCGGCGAAGATGGATTCAAGCACACCGGACTTGCGCCCGTTCGCGATGACTACATTGGCCCCCGCCTCAGAAGCCCGCTTCACAGCCTTGAGTTTGGAATCCATACCACCCTTGGAAAGCGCGCCCTTCTGTCCGGCCTTGACGAGCTTCAGCGCATCGCGAACGGAATATATTTCCGGCACGCGACGTCCATTGTCGTCGAGCAGCCCATCCACCGTTGTGAGCAGAACAAGCGCATCAGCGCAAGTCAGTTTTGCAATGAGGGCGGAGAGCTGGTCGTTATCGCCGAATGTCAACCCCTTTATCTCCTCATCCGCCACAACGTCGTTCTCGTTGATAACGGGGACAATGCCATTCTTCACAAGATGATCCAGCACCCGTCGGACGTTCGATGCGCGGCGGCGTTCGTCAAAATCCGCGTGAGTGAGAAGCACCTGACCGATCTGCACGCCCTTCTCCATGAACATGCGCTCATATTCGGTTATGTAGCGAGCCTGGCCAACCGCAGCGCACATCTGGATGTCATTCACGTCGCTTGGACGGGATTTAAGCCCCAAAGCCTCGACCCCGGCCGCTACAGCCCCCGAAGATACGAATATCACCTCACGCCCGGCGGAGCGAAGCGCACATATCCCTGATACTATGCGACGCAACGCTACATAATCCGGGCGACCGGACTTCTTTGCGATCGCATGCGTCCCGACCTTCACAACCACGCGGCGTACATCTTTAAGCACAGCGCGTTCCCTCAAAAGCGTTTCGATACTCATCTTTTTCGTCCCAGTATGGGTTGATTGAATTCAAGCACAATGTTGTAGATACGCTCGGCAAGTTCAGGATCCGTCTCGAATATGTTGTCCGGCTCCGAATAGGTTTTGTTGTCGAGCGCGGCACGGACGGCGACAAAACGCCCGTTGGACGGATATTTCGTCTTCTTGAACGTCTTCTCCCTGTCAAACAGCCCCGCATTCACGAGGTCCTGAAACACCTCGCGCACATGGCTGGAATCTACGTCAAACACCCTTTCACGGTAGTTTGCGACCGTGTCACCTGCAATGTCCTTCGCGAAACTATCCGAAACACGACGAGCCGTGCCGGACTTCACCTCCACCCTCCCTGAACCGGTGACGCGTACATTGACGCGGCGTATGGGCTCCCGCGTGGCATTGTAGTAATGTATCTCGATCCAGTTCAGCGGAGTGACAGTGACCTCGACATACGGATCCTCCCAGAACAATCCACATCCGGAAACGCATGCGCAAAAGACAAAGAGTGCGCCAATGCACACAAATTTTAGTCTATTCACGTGATATCTCCCCTTGTTTTCAAGACTCTCTCCGCCACAAGACCTGCACCATGCAATGTAAGTACCGGATCAATCCGAAACGGCATTCCTATGCCCTTCAGTACCCATTTTGCAAATCCACCGGTTGCAACCAGCTTGAATTCGGACTTGAAATTGCCGCTCAACTCTGTCACAATCTCGCGCACCATCCCACGGTACCCGACAAAGGCGCCGAAGCGCATAGCCTCCTCCGTACTGCGGCCTATCTTCGGACACTTCCCTCCGATCTTCATTCTGGGAAGCTTTGCCGTACGCTCAAAGAGATAGTCCCTCATCAACGGGAAACCCGGTGCGATCACACCGCCACGCCACACCCGATCCGAGGTCACAACCGCCGCCGTAAACGCAGTTCCAAAATCACAGACGAGAACCGGAGCTCCATAGCGATCAGTTGCTGCCACCGCATCTGCAAGACGATCCGCCCCAATAGTTTCAGGCCTTGGATAATCAAGCCCAAGGCCCAAATCTGCCGAAACGAAATCCGCGCACGACACCTGATGGAAGGGAAGTGAAATACGCTTTGCAAACGAGCGCCACCGCCTGTCGGCAGCAGGAACGACACTCAGATATGCCACTCCATCCACTCCCCGCGATGAAATTCCCTCTGCGGCAGCCATCGACTCTGACACTCCGCCGTCGATGTGCGAAACACATGATACACGGCCACTGGACCAGAGTCCGACGGCCGTGCTTGTGTTTCCAACATCTATCACTATGAATTTCACGCCGCAGATTATACCACATCTGACAATTCTCCGGCAGACTTTCCTCTGACGCTCCGGGAAAAGGAAAGAAAAAAAAACACCCACGCATTGGGTGAACTCGGGAAATGGTCGGAGCGGAGGGATTTGAACCCTCGACCTTTTGCTCCCGAAGCAAACGCGCTACCAGACTGCGCTACGCTCCGACATCGCACACAACAAATCCCTAAAATCCAACGACCTTATGAGCCCCAAAAACAAAACGGCGTTGAGTATAACATTTGAGCGCATCAAAGTCAAGACAACAGCACATTTTTATTCCGACGGGCGAAACGCGTCCCAACGAATGCCAAACAAGCGGGATAGCGGCAGAAAGCAATTGGGCCTCACCGCGCGTATACAAGGTCCGGCGGCGGCTCGGCGGCGAACTCAACGGTCTGGCGCGAGGCCGGATGCGGAAACGCCAGCGCCACTGCATGCAGAAGCGGACGCGACGGAACGCGCGCCATCCGCCTGTCGCGCACGGCATCGCCGTACAGACTGTCACCGGCGATCGGATGCCCAAGATGAGAGGCGTGCACCCTTATCTGATGGGTACGTCCCGTTTCGATGACAAACTCCACAAGGGCCAGACCTCCGTTACGCGAGAGGACGGTCCAGTGAGTAACAGCCGTCTTACCGTTATGATCCACGACCGCCATTCGCTTCGCATCGAATGGTTTGCGCCCAATGAGCGTATTTAACGTACCGGACTGCGGTTTAGGGGCGCCATGAAGCACGGCAAGGTATGTTTTCCTGACGTTCCCGTGACTCTCGAACTCCCGTCTCAATGCGAGATACGCCCGTTGCGTACGGGCGAACACCATCACGCCGCTCGTATCGCGGTCAAGACGGTGCACAACCCCCGGGCGCTCGACACTGCCGACACCCGCCATGTCAGGGAAATCCTTCAGCAGGATGTCGCACAGCGTTCCGTCGGGATACCCCGGCGCACGATGCACAATCACGCCCGCAGGCTTGTTGACCACGACTATGTCGTCATCCGCATGGATGATCTCCACCGATATGTCACGTTTCTGCTTCACTTGCTCTTGTAATAGAGAAGACAATGGCAGAACCCCTCAAACTCAGGATCCTTGATTTTATCGCGGAAATCCCTGCAAATGCACTTCGTGTCCTCGCTCTGCTGCAGCATGCAAGGACAGTATCCGCCAGTCCGCTTAAGACCGTCCTGAACGGTCTTTACGATCTCTGCATCCGGATTAAAGGTGATTTTCATCAGATGAACACGTTCTTGTCCTTCAACGCCTTGGCAAGGGTCGAGTACGGAAGGTTGCGCGGCGCGACACCGCTCTTGGCGCAGAGCGCGGCGGCGGTTCCGGCTGCCTCGCCCGTCACGAAGCAGGGGCATATGAGACGGAACGTGTCGACAGAATCCGGCGCGCCAAGGCAACGGCCTGCGGCAAGGACGTTTTCGCCCTTCTTCGGCACCAGAGACCTGTACGACACAGGCATGGCAGGATGGCGCGGACCGTCTGCGCCGAACCAGCCGACCACCTCCTTCGTGTTTCCGCCCGCAAGTTCTGCGGCGCGGGAGTGTATGAACTCCGCATCGAGCAAACGGGTCGCACGCGGACCGATCTGTGAACAGGTGTTTGCGATATACACCTCCTCCCAACCGGGCGTCTTCTGCATCTTCGAGACATGCTCCCACCAGTACTTGCGATGCATCACCTCCGCCTTGGAGAGATCCCGGACGGAAAGTCCGTCTCCCTGAGGGCCGAGCCGTCCGCCCCACCATGTCGAAGGATTTGCTTCATTGCCACGCAGAGGCCAGGGCTTCTTCAATCCGTAGATGTCGGACTCTATGTCCGCCGGCGGTTTTTTCGCCGTTATGCGATCCATGTTTCCGAGACGGGTAATGAATCCAATCGCATGCGTAATCTGGCGGTATCCGCAGCCAGCGGCAAAGAAAATGTCGCCGTCGCCTGACGCATCCACGACCTGTTTGGCGAGAATCGCCTGTGGTCCCTGCTTGGACTGGAAGACCACCCCCTTCACGGCATCACCATCCTGGATTACGTCCACGCCCCACGAATGGAAGAACATCTCAACGCCCGCTTCGGCTATCATTGTGTCCATGAGATACTTTGCAGCCTCTGGATCTACGGTCGGCTGCCAATGGCCACCGTCCTTGGTTCGCGGATGCTTCTTCGCAACCTTCGGCCCAAGCGCGACCGCACGGTTCATGAACTCCTCACATATTCCCTTCGTCACAAGAGTCCACTTGCCACCCTCTTCCTTGCGCGATGTGGCAAGCATGATCAGGACCATGCCGTTCGTGAATAGTCCGCCAAGCGAACCATAGCGCTCGACAAGCGCAACCTTGGCGCCATTGCGAGCTGCGGCGATTGCCGCTGCGAAGCCCGCAGGGCCGCCACCGACCACCACGACATCCGTCTCGTGAAAAACCGGTATCTCGCGCGCGGGCTGGATGATCCTACCGTCCTTCTCGTAGCAACTCTGACCATCCTCGATCGTATGCGGCAGCGGATAGATACGTTGGCCGAACCATACGGCTTTGGGGTCTCCAATGGCGCCCGGCGGCAGTTTCCTGTTCGTAGCGACAAACTCATCGGCCATTGTCGCTCCGCCGACAAGACCCGCGCCTCCCAAGCCGAGGCGCTTAAGAAATTCTCGTGTTGTTATCTGCATCTGCATTGCTCCTTCCTTTGCATGAACGCTTGTGCGCTGCACAGTCGGGGATTATACCACACTGCATCCGATCCATACACTCCATCGCTTCCGAAACACCACCAGGACGATTTGACGACAAAACAGCACCTTATGAGCAGACGGACATTCCCATCTATATGACGCAATCGACCGCCATCATCTTGAACCGCTCTTTCCCCCGAAGAGAAACGATGCTGCGTTACCATCAATCTGAGATTCGGTGACAGAGGTCAATTCCGCGGTCTTTGCGAATATATCCGCAAGAAGTGCAATACGTTCACGTTCCGGGATGTCTTCCACGTCCGTCTCCACAAGCAGACGGTCGACGGGAATCTTCTTTACCAACGCACGATAGTTGATGGCATGATCGTTAAGTACGGCCTTGCCGACTCCGACGAACCCGTTCACCTTGACAATGTCGGGCAGCAATCCGTCGCTCCGAGAAAACCCATGGAAGAGAAAGGCCGGTATTTTTCCGATGTATGGCTTTATCGTCTTCACCACTTCGCCCCAGCATTTCGCTCCATGCAAGACGACCGGGCGGTTCATTTCGGCCGCAAGTTCAATCAGCGCGACGAACACATCCCGCTGCAGGGACGTCACCGTCTTCACCCGCAGCCTATCAAGGCCTATTTCACCCACACCCAAAGACGAATCCGACTCAAGCATAGAACGAAGCCTTCCAATCTCTGCCGGGAGGTCGACATCTTCCACGCGCCATGGGTGTATGCCACAGAAGCGAAACTCCCTTCCGTTCAGCAAGGCTAAAGTCTCCCCGCCCCTGTGATAATGAGCGTCGGTCATCTGAACTCAATCCTGAAATCGGCGGTGAAATCAAGGAAAATCCTGGCGTCCGGTGCAACATTCTCCAGAACATGCGACGGCGCATCCTCACCATCGCGCCATATCTTTGCATCATATGAATAATGACGCAAACCGACTGGAATGCGGCACCACACATCCTCAACCCGGACCGTGAGCGTCACCGGACGCACGCTCTCGCCGAGAACCACGAACGACCCGTCATCGGAATACCGGGCCCTGATGCCATACTCGCCCGGTTCATCACGTATCACAATGTCACTTCCCATCCTCGAAAAGCCTCTTCACATATCGTTCGACAAGCAGATCGAGATTGCGTGCACATAAGGATGCCCGAGTGAGTATCCGCCCCGTATCGCGGTTCTGCAGCATCACGGACATGGAGACTGCGTCACGAGCTCCATCCCCAAGAAAACCCGAATCCCCGTACTCCCAGTTGTCCACAACGACATGAAGCGTATAGTCACATCCGTTGGTCTCCGCGGAATGCGAAACGCCCAGCGCATCAAACGCCCGCCCAAATGCATCCTGCACCTGTTTCCTGTTTCTCTCATGAAGCGCGAAACCCCTGACATTCACAGGATCTGCGAAATGGACCTTCACGGTACGCGGAAGCTTGTCGCGCAACTTCGGAATGCCCTCCGCTATGCTTCCAGACATCCATCCAGACACGGCTACGCATCCCATCAGCAGCGGAATCGCCGCCGCAACCACTCTCAGAAAAACTCTCGACATACCTTCCTGTCGTCAAATGGATATTTGACGCCCTTTACCTCCTGCGTGGTTTCATGACCCTTACCGCAAATGACAACCGTGTCACCTGCGCCTGCATCGGCAAGAGCTCGGAATATAGCCTTCCGGCGATCCGGCTCCACGATGAAGTTCCTTTCCACAACGCCTTGCAATATCTGCGCAATGATCGCGTCCGGGTCTTCACTTCGCGGATTGTCGCTGGTGACCACAAGCACGTCTGCGGTCTCGGAAGCGGCCCTCCCCATCAGCGGACGCTTCACAGGATCACGGTCGCCGCCCGCCCCGAAGACCGCCCAAACCCTTCCTGGCGTAAATCCGCGCACTGTGGAAAGCACATTCCGCAACGCATCGTCCGTGTGCGCGAAATCCACAAACACGCGCGCGGCGGACACGGTTTCAACCTCCTCAAGCCGCCCCCAGCGAGGGCACAAAAGCGGAATGGCGGACTGGATGGCACCATATTCCACGCCTGCGGCCTCGGCCAATGCGGCGGCGACAAGGACATTCGATTCGTTGTAATCCCCTACAAGCTTCAAACCGGAAAGGTCAAAGGCAGGCCTACGGCGCGAGACGGGAAGTACGTTCAAAGGGAAAGTTCCCGCAGCCTCATACATCTCCCCGCCCATTCCTCCATCCAAGCAGACAGCATACGGCGGCAGATCGCGCCTTCCGTCCGACGGCAACGCCACCCTTGACGATGCAACGATGCGGGCAAAATCGAGCTTGACGTCAAAATATGCCTCCATCGTCTTGTGGTAGTCGAGATGGTCTTCAGTAAGGTTGGTGAAAGCCCCGCCAGCAAACACCGTATCGCCGAACCTGCGCTGGTGTATCGCATGGCTGGATACCTCCATCACGCAATCGGAAAGTCCGTTCCCCTCCATCTCGGTGAAAATATCCCTGAGCATCGCAAGAGGCGGCGTCGTATACCCGGTGGAGAAGCTGCGGGAGCCTGTATCGACCTCGACCGTCGTCACATATCCGCATCGCCGGCCGGCGGCACGAAGGAACTCGGACAACACCCATGTTGTGGTGGTCTTGCCGTTAGTCCCCGTTATCCCCCATATGTTCATTCCGCGATCAACTCCTCAAGCCTGTCGGGCTCTATTCCAAGATACTGCGAAACCTCAGTCGCAATGCGCCTGAACACAGGCGCCGCGCAAACACCGCCCTGATGGTTGTACAGCGGAAGGCCCGTCTGCTCATGATACTTGTAGGATATGCAATGCTCAGGCTGCTGATACGTGACGAGAATGACGATCGACGGATCCGTAGCGGTAAGTATGCCGATGAACGACGCATTGTAGTTCATTCTGGAATAGCCCTTGCCCTCCTTCATCTGGGCGGTGCCGGTCTTGCCTGCGATTGAATATCCCTTCACGGCGGCACGGCGTGCGGTTCCGCCAGGGCGGGCGACGCCGATCATCATTTCGCGCACACGCCGTGCGGTGTCGGCCGTGATCGGCTGCCCCACCACGACCGGCTCATTCCTGAAAAGTACGGTACCGTCCGCCGCAACGACGCGATCCACGACATACGGCTTCATGAGCTTGCCGCCATTTGCGACAGCCCCGTAGGCGACTGCCATTTGAATCGGGGTGACGGCAACGAACTGCCCTATTGGCGCACGGGACCAGGAAGCCTTGTCCCACTTCTTCCAGTCGGGGAGGATGCCAACCTCTTCACCTGGGAGATCTATGCCCGTCTTCCGTCCGAACCCGAAAGCCCTGAAATATTTCCACAGCCTCTGTGGCCCCAGTTTATATCCGAGTTTCCCGTACACGATATTCGAGGAATGGACAAGCGCGTCGCGCACGGACATGAACGGCTCCCATTTGTGAGACCCATCGCCCGGAAGCCGGTAGAAATCAGGGTCGTTACGCGCCGTGTTGACAAGCGTATCGGCATCGGCCACTCCCTCGTTAAGCACGGCACACGCAGTAATCGTCTTCATCACACTTCCAGGCTCGTGGTTTTCCGCGATGCACCTGTTCTTCTTGACGAGTTCTCCTGCCTTGTTGTAAGTGTCGGGATCGAATGTAGGATATGTTGCCATCGCCAGAATGGAACCCTTGCGGGCGTCGAGCACGATCGCCCAACCAGATCTTGCCTGACAGTTGGTGAATCCGTCGTACAAGGCCCTCTCAACGGCATACTGCACATTATGGTCAATCGTCAGGTAGAGATTGGCCCCGGGCATGGGATCCACATCTACAACACGGCGTTCCCGTATCTCGCGACCTCTCGCATCGCGCATTCCCTTGATCCTTCCGGGCTTACCCTTCAAGTAGCGTTCGTAGCGCATCTCAAGGCCCCCGGCGCCCACTGGGTTGTCTGGGTCGCGGGAGACAAACCCCAGCACATGGGAGAGCATCGTGCCCTGAGGGTATCTGCGCACCTGACGTTCCTCGATCGCGACGCCTGTGACCCTTTTTCTGTCCGACATTATATTGTGGACCTCATCACTGTCGCTTGTTCCCAGGAAAACGTATCTCGAATTCACTCTCCAGTAGATGTCGCGAACCTTGTCCACGTCGATGTTCATTGCCTTCGCGACAGTCTGCACCTCGGCTTCGCGGGAATGGAACGTCCCATCCCTGCGCTTCAGTTTAAGGTTCACCCCTTGAGGATCGACATGGTATTCCCATATCGGCAACGAACATGCAAACGGCTGCCGTCCGCAAGTATCTGAATAAATGCCTCCGCGCAGCCCCCGCACTTCACGCGTAAACCAGTATCTGGGATCGCGCACGTTGAGATCCACCAATCTAAGGTGCACCGAGACGAGACGGTACCCCACGCAAGCCGCTACCGCAAGCAGAACGGCGACAACAAACCAGAAACGACTCTTCTCGCTACCGAACGCCATTTCTGCTACGCCTCCGGGAGACGGACGTTGCCGGCGAACGACGCGAGCGCTGATGTGAAAAACTAGATGCCACGGAACTCGACCTAGATCCTCCCTGCATTCGCTTAAGAGCGAGCTGACCGGGAGCAGGAACGCCCGCCCCGGTCATGCGCACCAACTGCTCCTCCCGAGGCGCTGACATCTCCAGCCCGAAGCGAGCCAGCGCGATATTGAGTCTCTCCGGCACCTTCATCTCGTCCCACCGCGTCTTCTCGCGACTAAGTTCCGCTTCCAATCTCTTGAGTTCCTTCTCCTTCTTCCCGATTTCACGTGCAATCGAAGAACAGCGCGAATTCATCCCGAAGAAAATCATCAGCATAATGAAACCTGAAACGATGAGAGACGCAACGCCCATCGAACTTGTAGCGAATTTAGAACGCTTTTTTATGCGCTTGTTCCTTCTCATATCGCACCTCTCTCCTCTAAACTCCTTACGATTCCGTTAAATTCATCTGCGGCCGCACGTGCGACCGTCCGTTCAACCGCCCGCATCTTCGCACTGCGGCTGCGCGGATTTGCGGCAATCTCCGCTTCCCTCGCCACCACAGCCTTGCGGGTTACATGCCTCACTCTCGGAAGGTCGCCCACCCACCGTTCACCTCCCTGCTGGAGCGAAACCATCCTTCCGGCGTGAGCCGCAAAAAAACGCTTCACCACTCTGTCGGTAAGGCTTTCGAAGGTGATTACCACCATGCGCCCACCTGATTTAAGGCACCCCAGACCTCCGGCGAGAGCCCTCTCCAGCTCGCCCATCTCGTCGTTTACGTGCATGCGCAACGCCTGGAACACCCTTGTCGCCGGATGATGCGCACCTCGCCACCCTACAGTACGCTCGACGATCTCCGCAAGCCTCAACGTAGTCAATATCGGAGACTCGGACCTCGCCTTGACTATCGCCTTCGCAATTCTCCTCGCATTCGGCTCTTCGCCATATGTGCGGAATATCCCAGTCAGTGCGACTTCATCGAAATCGCGCACGACGTCCGCAGCCGTCACCCCGCACGAGCGGTCCATCCGCATGTCCAAAGGCCCGTCCGCCCTGAAGCTGAACCCTCTTTCCCCTTCGTCCAGTTGAGGACTCGAAACGCCCAGATCCAACAGAATCCCATCTACCGACTCCAATCCTTCATTCTTCACTATGTCCGCCACGTCTCCGTGGTTTCCCTTCACCGCCTTCAACCCTTCAGCCGAAAGCGCCGCCACCGCCTTGAGCGCATCATCATCGCGATCAATACCGATCACCCGGCCGCCCCGACGGAGAATTTCTCTCGCATGCCCGGCCCGACCCAGCGTACCATCCACATACATCCCTCCGGATTTTACATTCAGGGCGTCCACCGCTTCGGCAAGCATCACGGAAATATGGCCGTTCATCTCACCGGAATCCTTCATGCCAAACCCTTTCCAGCCCGTGCAACCATCTTGCGCTTCGCCGCCACGGCACGGAACGCCGTAAGATCCAGCTTGCCCTTCGGCGCCGGAGGCTTGCGCTCCGTAGCCCACAGCTTCGCCTTGCGGATTCCTCCAATCATCGTAACCCCGCCGACAATCGCCGCGTGCGCAAGGAGATCATCCCTAATCCTGATACGTCCGGCGGCATCGACCCTAAGCATCTGGGCGAACTGCGCTATGGCCTGCGCTTCGGCATCGGCTTCATCATCAAACAGATCTGCACTCAAATACTGCTGCTGTATGCGCCCCATCAACTCCACCGGGATAAGCTCAAGACATTCTTCTGTGGGCGAAGGCATTACATATACATAAGTGGGATTTCCAAGCGCATCCCTCCATTCGCTCGGAATAGTCAGCCTCTTCTTGGGGTCAAGAGTATGGCGGAACGTATCAACTAGACCGTTGATCGCTCTTTTTTCCTCTTTTCTTTCAATATTTTCCGCCATATGCAATCTTACGGGAAACAAACCCTTATTCCCCCACTTCGACACACATTATGACACATCGCCCCACCAAATGCAAGCGTAAATTCAAAAAAAAATCCATCGGCTCTAAACACTGTTGATTAGTGATTGGCGCCGTGGAATTTGAGAAAGTGAGAATAGGTGAGAATAAGCGAGACAATCGTACCCTAATGCGCTGATGTCATTCGGCCGAGCTTATTCTTGGTTTTGTTTTCGTGACCTACAGAGCACAATACATAGCGTAAACTAGGCCCGTTGTCTGAACTTCTTGCACGACTTCAACATCCGACCCACATCTGCTACTGATTTTCAGCTTGGGCTACCGGAACCTTCCCGCCGAAGAATCTATCCATGATGACAGCAATGGCACCGTCGCCGGTTACGTTCGCCGCCGGACCATACCCGTCAAACGCACTGTAGAATGTGATGAGCAGGGCGACCTGTTCCGCATTGAAACCGAGAATCGATTCGACAAGCCCGATGCTGGCCATCAGCACACCGCACATGACGCCTGGCGCCGCGACCGCGGCAATAGCCATCATGAATGTGAAGTTTACGATCTGACCAAACGGAATCGCCTGATCGTAGATGAGCGATATCGCCACTACACCGGAAAGCAGCTTTGTCGCACTGCCCACCATGTGGACATTCGCGCACAGCGGTATCACGAAATTGCACACATCCTTGTGAAGGCCGTTTCTGCGGCAGCATTCCAGCGTAACAGGGATGACCGCAGACGATGAACAGATCGAAAGTCCGGTAAGATAGGCAGGCAGCATGAGCCAGAGAGTCGTGACGGGATTCCGGGCGGCGATAATGCAGGCGACCACATAGAGAATCACCAAGAATATCACTGTAAGCACCCAACCGGTTCCTATCACCTTGAAAAGCGTTCCCGCCATCGTCGCAAGCTTTCCGGACGCGGTAAGTTCGCATATCATCGTGAGAATGTACATCGGAAGGCCTGGAACGATGACGCGCATTATCGTAAGCTTCACAACCTCGCCAAACTCGTCCGTAACGCGCTTGAGAGCGTCAGACTTTGTGACCGACACGCCGATGCCTACCATAAATGCGATGGCAAGCGCAGTAAGGACATCGCAGAGCGGCGGAATCTTCAACTCGAAATACGGCAAGAACTTCACGGCTTCAACAGCATTCGCGATGCTGCCCCTTGTCACGTAATGTGGCATCAGCTCCATGGAACACCCGTAGGCGAAGAGCCCCGCTGCGGCTGTTGAAATGTACGACAGCACCATCACCGCGAGCAGCATCTTGCCGGCGCCTTTGCCCATATCAGAGATGGCTGGCGTCACAAGGCCAAGTATCAGCATCGGAACTATGAACTTCAGCACCTGTGAGAACAGTATGTTGAATGTCTTGAAAATACGCACGCCACAATCAGGCAAGACATATCCACACGCCACGCCAAGAAATATGGCAATCATAACTTTGCCGAAAAGACCTATCTTGATTTTTTTCATGCACGGTATTATAGCATGATTCTTGCGCCCGCACCGCTCGCTGACAGGCACAAACCGCCTGTAAAACGCCTTAAGTCCATTCACCAGGGAATGGTGCCTCCGACCTGCTCGAAAACCTTCTCGCAATATCCGCATCCCGTACATTCGCGGGAGCACGCCGAAGTATGGTCGAACCAATCCTCCGGGAACCTAGAGTTCTCGATATACCTTGGATGGAACGCCGGAGAGAAGCCCGGCTCGAAGAGATCAAGCAGATTGCCGCCGTACGAACCGCGTTCGTAGGCGGCGATCACCATCTCCGGATTCGCGTGCTGACGGGTCGCCAGCTTTACGACATCGACCAACCCCTCATATCGGCCGATATCCTCCGGGCGCACCCATGTCGACTTCAGTATCTCAGGGAAATTCGCCGGATCCTTGTACATGGTCCAGCATAGGTGCGGATTGAAATCCGCTGCGGCAGGCAAGCGCTCGGCGGCGGCGGAATGCGCGATGAGATTGTCGTGGTACGTCTGCCACGGACAGTTTCTCAGACAACCCGAATTGGCGAGCATGCAGAGTTTCTTGCCGTTTTCGTGACACCATTTCGAGAACCTCTCAACCGTCGCAAGATTCCGCTGCACATCGCGTCCGATGTAGTATGAATCGAACCACGGAGCGAGGTACTGCACCGCCTGAAGAGTCGTGAGCCGCATGTTGACGCTTGCGCGCGTCTCAATCTCCGGAAACGACTTCTTCACCGTTCTGGCTATGAACGGACTCGCCGCCGTGACAATCTCGGGCTTTAACCCGGCTTCGGCGAGCGTTTCGACCACCTCCACGACATGCATCTCAAGTTTTCTGCTCATCGCCTCCGCCCCATAGCAGTTGGCGTTGAGCAGAAGATCAAGCTTGATGCCCTTCTCGCGCATCCTCACCAGATCACGATGGAGGGCTATGGCGAGGATGTCGGAATCATTCTCCTCGTCATAGCCGAGCATGGGACGCCCGCTCGGTTCTTCGATCCAAGGGAAATACACCTCACCGACTGAAGGATGCGCCAACGCAATGTCGGCGAACTTCGCCCCGTACGCGAAATGCTGATACCCTACGGCGAACCGGATCATTTCACCGTAACCAGCAGATATTCGACAAACGACGGCAGCGATCCGTCCGCCGGAAGCCGGCGCGCCGCGCCGTCTGCGCCGAAAGGCTCCTCGACCGAAACCTTCGCGCCGGAAGAAACAGTCGCCGTTGCGCCGGAAATCGCCTTTTCGGGCATGTAGTTCACGAGATGGACCGCAAGCGAACCGTCCGCAAGGCGGCGGTATTCCGCGAACACGTGCGGCGGCAGGCCGGCGAATTCCACGGGGCTCTTCCAGCCGACCTTGGCAAGATCGGAGAGCAGCGCCTTGCCGCCGTCCACCGGGGCGTCGATGGTATAGCGCCAGGCAAGAACCGCTTTCACCTCATCTGACTTGGCGCGCATCGAGACATTCGGCAGACCGGCAATCTGCGGCAGGAACGGATTCACGCGCCGCTGGGCGTTCCAACCGTCGTAGCGGCCCGAATCGCCCGTGACAACCAGCTTGCCGCCTTTCTTAGCGTATGAGACAAGCGCGGCGATCTGCGCATCCGTAAGGCTGGTGAGTCCCGGCACGACGACGACTTCCGTACCTTCGGGAACGGTCATCACATCATCGGGCGTGGAGAACAGGTATCCGTACGGAACGCGGTTGCGCAGAAAAATCTCCTCTGCCGCTACGACACCCTGATGGTTCTTCTCGGAAAGGAGCACTTCGCGCTCGGGATAGAAGATGCGCACGGAGTGGATGGTCGGTGCGGAAAGAGCTTCACGATGGGCCGTGGCGAACGCATTGAACCGTTCATGCTGAGGCTTCCGGCGGTTCCATACCTCCATGTTTATGAAGCCTTCTTCAGGAGACGGGAAGATCGTCGTACGGTCTGTAGGTATTCCGCCGAACACAATATCCTCAATCATCGGCATGAGGAACTTGGCCTCGCGGTCGGAATACAGATTTTCTACGTTATCGCATAGGGCGACGATGCGTTGCCCCGCATCCTGCGCGAACTTGAGTTCACGCACACGGTTGTACACTCTCCCTTCCTTGACCTCCGGGAAGTTGTCGTTCTGCATGATGATGAGATCGAACGCCTTGGCAAGTTCGGCCATGTTCTGCGCAAGATGGATGAAGCGCGACCGGCTGCGGTACGGGGACGGATTGCCGCTCACCACTGCATCGGGCTTCACGGACTTTATGTGCTTCCTGAAGCGCATCATGACGCCCGTCATGACCTCGCACCGCCAAAGCGCCCAGGCCTGCACTACAGGATCTTTCGTCTCCATGTGGGCAAGCTTCGCCGGCGGAATGCGCGGAAGCATGATGCCGCTGAGATCTTCGAGACCGAAACGGCCGGCCGGATCGGGGACTTTCGCGAGATAGGCGCGGAACTTCTTCTCACAGCGGCGGCAGTAGCACGGCTCGTCGAAAATGTTATCGAACATGATGCCGTCGAACCCGCCCTCCGTGAGCGCGATCGTGCACATGCGCTTGATGTATTCCTCCCATTCGCGGCAGTTGAGGCATGGCATCCAGCGGAAGTACTGGCCGCAGTACAGATTGGGTCTGCCGTCCATGTCGTAGGTCGCCCAGGAGTCGATCTGCGGAATCTCCTTGCGCATGATCTCCGGATAAAGAGTGCCGAACTGGACGTACGCAAGGGTTTTCACGCCGTTCGCATGGCAGTTGCGCACGAACTTCTTGACGTTCGGGAAGTCCTTCTTCTCCACTTCCCAGCCCATCCCCTTGTAGAAGCGCGAATGGACGTAGTTGAAGCCTATCTCCTTCATCTTGGCCGGAGAGCTGGCGTCCCACCAGTTGAGCCAATCCCGCAGCCACAGGGCGTTGCCCTCGATCGCCCCCGTGCAGATGCGGCCGACCCGGCGGTACATCGGGAACGGCTCGTGCGCCCCGAACGTCCAGCGCGTATCCACCGGATTCAGATCCGCGACAACGGATGCAATCGGCATCATCGCCGCAATCAAGGCAAACTTCCTTTTCATATGCTCTCTCCTACAGTTTAAATTCAATGTTCTGAATGTTTCGGATTATATCAGAAAACACAAGGCAAAGACTACTAACAAACACGCAAAAATAATATAAAAAAAATACGGTGGAGTGCGGAAGTAAATGCACCTGATTTGGTTCGTTTACTCATGCGAACTGTATGGAATACCAGAGGATTGTACTTGTCTGACAGATATCTCTTTTCTGATAAC
>SUVZ01000491.1 GCA_015061765.1 Lentisphaerota bacterium | reverse complement strand
GCTGCCGAGAGCGGTGCAGGCGGGATGCTTGGTTGTGCTGCGCACCCGATCCTCGCCGTTGAGGGCTATGAGAGCCGTCTGGCCATAGTCGCTGAGCGAGCATACGACACCTTTCGTCCCGATGATGTAGCATCCGGTACGGGGAACGGCCTTGAGCGTATTGACGACCTGTGGCATGATTTCGGCCGATGGCTGGTGATCGCCATCATACCATATGACCTTCGTCTCGGGGAGGGCGTGTCCAACTCGAACACGGCTTGCGCGAGGTGCGTAGGTAACCTCTACGATTGAACGCAGTGGATAGGCCGTATCATTTGGTTCGACGGACATCTTGCATTCAGCCTTCGTCGGGACGCCAAGCTCAGCTCCGCGGAACGGAAGGTTCATCGTATGGCACGCCATGTCGCCGAACGCGCCGGTGCCAAAATCATAAAAGGCTCTCCAATTGAACCTGTGGTAAACCCCCTTGATATTCTCCGCATACCTGTTCTTGAAATCGAACACGTAGGAATCCGGTCTGTCGCCGATGAACGGACGCTTGTACGCACAGCCAAGCCAGGCATCCCAGTTCAGGTTGGACGGCACACTGGAAGGCGCGAGCCTGGTAAAGCTCTTTGCCGCATGTCCCTGAGGCCATATCGGCCGATCCGTCCAGACATGGATCTCCTTGATGTCGCCAATCACACCCTGCTGCAGAAACTCCACATTGCGGCGATGCCCGCTGCCGGATGAGCCTTGACTGCCCATCTGGGTCACCACTCCGTTCTCACGGGCGACCTCTCCGAACACCTTGTTTTCCCAAAGCGTGCGGACAAGCGGTTTCTGCACATAGCAATGGATGCCGAGCTTCATCGCCGTGACGGCGATGGCCGCGTGCATGTGGTCTGGCGTGGACACCGTGACCGCATCGATGTTGCGCTCTTCGCGCTCAAGCATCTTGCGCCAGTCGGAGTAGCGTCGAACCTTGGACACATTCCCGCCAAGCTCCTGGAATTTCGCGAGAGCCGCGTCAATCATCAAGGAATCGACATCGCAGAACGCGACAATCTCCGCGCCGTCGGCATAAAGATGCGTCCAGTCGTACATCCCCTTTCCGCCCGACCCTATGATGCCGAGACGGACCTTCTGCCCCGGCGGAACGACCTTGGCGGACTTGCCGATGAAAAAACTCCTGCATCCGCCTGTCGCAACTGCGGCGGACAAGGCAAAACCTTTCAAAAACGAACGACGATTGAATGACATGTCAGTTGATTATGTATCGGTGATGGTTTACTGTGGTCAATAGGATCTGCGCAATCAGGGACGAGCTTTTATTGCGGCGGCAAGCTGATCGATGGCCTGCATCGACTTCTCTTCGTGAATCGCGAATGTGCGCGTCCACGGAGCCATCATGTACCCTTTGATGAGCTCCTTGCGGCACTTCTCGTCACAGAACTTGACAGTGCCGGAGAAGTTGGTGTCGCAGCTCCAGTTCGAGCCTGTGGGAACCTGGTCAAATCCAGCCTTGTCGAGCCATTCGTAGGCCTCGACATACGGACGCTTCATCTTTGAGGTGTCAAAACTCGCGCCATAGTACCAGTTGGACTGCAAAACGCTCTTAGGCATGCGCTTGAGGAACTCGTCCTTGTGGTTCCAGACGTAGTCGCTCCAGATCCATGGGCGGCAGCCGGTCTTCTCCGTGACCTTCGCGAACCAGAGGAAGTCATGCCACCAAAGATCACCCTGACGGCACACGGCGAAAAGATGGCGGCTCTGGTGGCCGGGCGTCTCCTCGTCATACCCAAGATGGAAGTAGCGGGGATAGTCAAACATTTCGGCGACATCTTTGATGACATCCTCGCACACCTGATAGTACTTCTTGGTGGAGACCATCCGGTGGTAGTCCTTGAGCCACGTGTCGTGGCATGCGGAGAAGTTGAGCTTGGGAATCACCTCAAAACCCATTCCGCGCAGACGGGCGAGCTCCTTGCGGAGCTTCTCCACGCTCCAGGACCCCTTGACCGCGAGTTCAGGATGGCTGGGATACTCGACAATCTCCGCAAGGTCTATGACTATCTGGTTGCAGCCGGCCTTCGCAAGGGCGGCGGAGATCCTCTGCCAGGAAGGCTCGTCGAAACGCACATGGTTCGCGCAGCAGCGCGTAAGCCACTTCTCCGGCATGGACGGATCCTGCGTCTCGAGCGGGACGTCGCGCCATGAATTCACACCGAAATGCGCAAGGTAGGACCAGATGAACTTCGGCTCCGGATTCTTTACCGCTTTCGCCGCAGAGGCGCATCCGCTGAACGCAAATGCGCTCGCAGCCGTTGAGATGAAGTCTCTTCTGTTGATAGCCATTAAGTGTCTCGCTTTCTTGTGATTGGATTAAAGAGAAAAATCCCAACCATTATACCAAAAGTTCCCTCAATTCTGTAGTAGTGACCTTTCCCTGCGGATTGCGCGGAAGTTCAGTCACAAAGCGGTATCGCTTGGGCACCGTACCTTTTGGAAACAGTGGCGTCAAACGACGCCTGACCTCAAGCACGGATTTTGCGTCGTGGGAGTGGAACCCTGCATCAGAAGCCACAATGACCGCCCCAAGATACGGCCCCTTCTCTCCCTCAAGGACAGTCAACGCGACATCCTCTATGCCATCCAGATTCCTGATCCGATCCTCCATCTCTGGCATAGAAACCCGCTGTTCCGCAATCTTGACCAGACGGTCCCTGCGCCCCAGCAGCTTGAAATGCCTACCGTCCGGAGATATCTCGACACCATCCCCCATCACAAAATCCTTCTGGAAGGAAAACGGACTGTTCACCACCAGCCGTCCGTCCGCAGAGGCCCTCACGTCAACGGGATCGAACACGGTCCAGTCGTATGGACCCGCATTTTCGCCGCCCTGCCTGCGCCATGCGACTCCGCCCGTCTCCGTCGAACCGAATATCTCCTGCGGGGCAATGCCGAACACCCGCTTTGCCGCCGCGCTCGTCTCTGCATCCAGCAGTGCGCCGGACGTGACGATCTCGACGCAGTTCTGCGGCACTTCATACTGGTCGGCATATGCGCAGAACCGCTTGAGGAACGTCGGCGTGGTGACGAAAAAGACCTTTTCGGCAGACCGCATCTTCGCGATCAGATGTTCAGGCGCGAGTATGACATCCGGATCCACTTTGCACTTCGCCGCCGGAGGCAGAAGTTCGCGCCAAAGCTTTCCGTACATGTGGCGAGGCTCAATCGTAGCAAGGAGAAGCGTCCCCGCCGGT
>SUVZ01000026.1 GCA_015061765.1 Lentisphaerota bacterium | reverse complement strand
GCACGGAGGGCGGTGCGGCGGCGCTCTATGTGCGCGGCGCGTTTTCGGAGGAGGTCCATGATTCGTGGAAGGCCGATATGCGTACGGAGTTCAAGGTGAAGTCGTACATGCTGCTGTCCAGCAACAGGGGATATCGGTGGAAATATTCAGAGACCGTTGCTTCCAAGGGACAGACCCTTTCTTTTTCCGTTCCGTCATCTGTCCCCGGCGGATCGGAGACGGTCGATGTGTCTTCCGCCGGAGATTGGTATTCGGATGAGAACGGAAGAACCAAGCAGATGAAGATCCAGCGGCTGGGACGAATCGAGGTCGCAGATTCCGGGGCTGAATCCGGTATGCCGGTCACGAACGCCGCCGGACACATGGCGACGGAGTTCTCCGTGACGGTTGATGGCGACAAGGATATTCTCTTCAGGTTTTATGATGAGGCGTCAACCAATGTGTCCACGGCACTGCCTGCGTGGTGGTACCGACGCTATGTCGAGGGCGATCCGCTGTCCGACATCGTGCGCTTCACGGCCGTGTCGCCTGCCGGCGTTGAGTTTACCGGCGGAGCCGGGCACAGCCGTGTTCTGGAACGGACGGAGTCGCTGGGCGCGGCGGCGGACTGGAGACCGGTGCATACGTTCCCGCCTGCTCCGGCGCTTACCAATTCATGGTCCATACCGGCTGAATTCTCCACCAACTCATTCTTCCGCATCCGCTGAAATATGGAAATGAAGGGTTAGAGCTTATTGATACAGTAAAATTGATACAGTAGCAGAGTTTTTGGTATAATGTCCACATGAGAAAGAACAGGGTTATCGAGCAGAACAGGTGCTATCACCTTGTCAGCCGGCTTGCGCACCGTGCGTTCTTCCTCGACGACGAGGAGAAGGACCGCGCGATACTCCCGCGCGAGACCGACAACCTCGCCGTCATCGGTCTCGGGCTCAGCGCCAGCCGCGACGCGATGCCGATTCTCAGGATGATACCCGACGTCCAGAACCAGGGGTGGGTCGCCGCGAAAGCGTGCGAACACGCCTTGAGGGAAGGTAAGGCCCTCAAGGATATCGACGTCAGGAGCCTTCAGCGCGATCTCATCGCGAAGAAGATTCTTCCCGAATGGGTGCTGACGGCGAAGGATTCCCTGCCCGTCTCCGACGCGCGTCTCGCGCGGCGCGGCGAGCGTTCTGGCTGCCTCAAGGAGCTTTCGCTCGCGAGGGCGCTTTACCGCATCGGCGACGATGACGGCCTCGGCGAGCGCACGCTCAGGCTTTATCTCGAAGATCCCCGCCGCGCATACGCGCAGCACGCGAGACTCGTGCTCGAAAAGAGCCGCTGAGGCTCCGGCGGACGCATTTTCCACAAGCGACGAAAGGAATATCAGCATGACAAGAAGCGAATTCATCAAAAGTTTCGGTACCGCGGCTCTCTGAAGATCCCTGTGCTCTGCAAATCGTCCGGTTTATGGTCAAATACAGGAAAATCTTCGAGTACCTCCGGCAGCAGTTGCGTGCAGGAGCCTATCCTGCAGGCGTGCCGCTTCCATCGGAGGAGGCGTTGGTACGAAAATACAAGGTTTCAAGAATCACCGCCGTGCGAGCGATGGACGAATTGGTCAAGCATGGGCTCGTTTACCGCAAGCGCGGAGCCGGTATATTCGCCTCGAGAATCGCAAGACTTGAATCGGGTCGTCTTGGGTTAATCATGCCTAGTCTTGCGTTCGGCGAGGTCTTTCCAGAGATATGTCAGGCACTCGTGCATTGTGCGCGCAAGGATGGGTATTCGCTCGTCCTCGGCGATGTTTCGTCCGACACGCCGTCGAAGCGTGCGATTGAAGCGGCGAGGGTGGCACGTTCGTTCGTTGAGCAGGGTGTCGTGGGGGTCTTTTTGCAGCCTCTTGCGTTTCTCAAGACGCCGAATCGCATAACGCGCGAGATTATGGCGCTTTTCGCCGAAGCGAAGATTCCTGTCGTTCTTATCGACCGTGAAGTCGAATTGTGCGACAATACGATACGTTTCGATTTTGTGGCGATAGACAATTTCTTGGCGGGCAGGATGATCGGCGCCCACTTGAAATCGCGCGGTGCCAAACGCGTGCGGTTTTTGATGCGTCCCAATTGCGCTCCAGTGATACGAGACCGCCTTGACGGCGTCGTGAGCGCGATAGGAGGTTGCTGCGCTGAAGAGGTTGCCATTGTCGCCGAACCAGATGACGTGCGTACGCTTGGGCCGATATTCATGAAGAAAAGGCGTCCTGATGCCGTGGTGTGCGAATCCGATTATGTGGCGGCGGTTTTCAGGAACACCCTTGCCGGATTTTCGCTTTCCGTACCCGAAGACGTAATGCTCGCAGGATTCGACGACGTGCGTTGTGCCGTTAGCACGATTCCCCCTCTCACAACGATTCATCAGCCGTGCGAAGATATAGCTCTTTTCGCCTATAGGGCGCTGAAAGAGCGCATTCTCGATCCAGACATTCCGTCCCGGCGCATACAGGTGTCGGCGCCGCTTGTAGTTCGCGGCTCAACTTTGCGCAGGTGACTCTGCCATAAAGTTGACATGTCAAAACACCTTTCTGATTCGGCGTTGTGATATAATCGAAACCATGAAAAAGCAAATGTTTTCGATTGTGCTGTCGTTGACGGCAACGGTTCTCTTCGCGCAAATGTCCGCATTCAGGGATGCAAAACTTTCGTTTGTGTCCGACAAGAGCGGTTATTACCGCATAGGCGAAGAGATGAAATTCACCATACGACTCGATGGTGTCAATGGCGAGATTCCAGCCGGATGCGCCCTTAGGTGGTTTCGTCGTGGAGATGACCTCGGCGACAAGAACGATGCTTGTGTGAAGCGCGGACGAATTGCGCTTCCGCTTTCGGAGCCGTGTGTATGGACAACGTCTCTCGATAAGCCGGGTTTTGTCCATTTCGGCGTGTATCTTGTCGATGCGAAAGGTGTGAAAATAAAAGATGGCCGCGGGCGGAATCTCGAGTTCGAGGGAGGTGCCGGTGCCGGCTGCGATAAGATTGAAGGCGCTGGCGAGCCCGCCGATTTCGATTCATTCTGGGCGGAGCGCAAGGCGCGCCTTAAGTCCGTGCCCATGATTGTCGACCGCCGCGAGATTTTGTCGAAGGATTCCGGCGTCAAGATATACGCTGTTTCCGTACGGTGCGCCGGGGCGCGTCCGATGACCGGATATCTCACGATTCCCGCAGCCGCTTCGGAGACGAATCGTTATCCCGCCGAGTGCCGGTACGATGGCTATTCGGGCGATATGGTCGATCGTCCGCCGACGGGCGGGCCGAAGAACCGTATCTGTCTGCATATCAATGCCCACGGCTGGGAACTAGGCAGGGAAAAGGAATATTACGCGGAGTTTTACGACTCGATAAAATCCGGCGGACGCGAATATGCACAGGATCCCGCCGCCAACAAAAAAACGCGTACCGCGTATTTTCTCGGCATGACGTACCGTGTCATGCGATCTGTCGAATATGTGAAGTCTCTGCCGGAATGGGACGGCAAACGTCTTCGCGTCACCGGTGGCAGTCAAGGCGGATTGCAAGCTCTATGGGCGGCCGCGCTTGTTCCCGGTGTCACTTTCGCCATGCCGAAGGTTCCGTGGTGCTGTGATCTCGGTTCTCGTTCGCGCTACGGCCGTATCGGGGGCTGGAGACCGAACTATTCCGAGGCTATGGCGTATTTCGATCCCGTCAATCTCGCGCGCCGCATTCCGTTGACATGCCGTGTGCTCGTGACGTGCGGACTCGGAGATTACGTCTGCCCGCCGTCGGGGATGTGCGTTTTGTACAACAACATGAAGTGTCCGAAGAAAATCGTCTGGAATCAAGGGCAACGACATGGAGGCCCGCCCTTTCCCCGCATACAAGAGTTTTCTTTTCAGTCGGATGATTTCAAGGATGGAGAATGGTGATGTTCGCGTGGGTTCTGGCCGCGGCCGCTCCAATCGTTACGACGCTTTCCGGAGAATGGTCTTTTTCGCGCGGGACAAATGCGTGGGCAGACGTTCGCGTGCCGCACGACTGGGCGATAGAAGGCCCTTTCGAGCCCGAGAAAAAGGGGTGGCAGGGAAAACTGCCGTGGAAGGGCGAAGGGCGTTATAAAAGGACGTTTTCTCTCTCTGCGGCGCAGAGAAAACTCCTTTCCTCGGGAGGTCGGGCCTATCTTGAGTTCGACGGGGTAATGGCTTCGCCGCGCGTGCGGCTGAACGGCAAGGATTTCGGTGGAGTCGATTACGGCTATATGAGTTTCTGTCTCGACGTGACGGGCTCGATAAAGTCAGAGGGAAATGTTCTCGAAGTTTCTTGTTCCACGAAGAGGCATTCGTCTCGGTGGTATCCCGGGGCGGGGATTTACCGTGACGTGCGGCTGAAGGTTTCTCCCCGCGATCATGTTCTTCCCGGAACAATGCGCATCGTCACCGATGTAGCGCCAGACTCTCTCTCGGCCGAAGTCTCCGTCAGTTACGTCTCGTCGTCGTCCGGGCCGCAAAAGCGTTCTTTTCAAGTCCGCTCGCCGCGTCTCTGGAGCATTGAAGATCCTTTTTTGTACACGCTTGAGGCCGAGGGAGAGTCGTTTCGTTACGGAATACGCTTTTTTAAATTCGATTCAGAGAAGGGGTTCTTTCTCAACGGCAGGCGCGTGCAACTCAAAGGAGTGAATCTTCATTCCGACCTTGGGCCTCTTGGGATGGCGTACGATCATGACGCGATGATGCGCCAGCTACTCATAATGAAGGACATGGGTGTGAACGCGCTACGAACTTCACACAACTGTCCCTGTCCAGATGTGCTCGACCTTTGCGATAAAATGGGCTTTTTCGTCTGGAATGAATGCTTCGATAATTGGTCGGCGGGCGCGACTGGTCGCGGGGATTCTCCGCTCGAACCGTATGTAGAGTCCAATCTGCGCATGTTCGTGCGCCGCGACCGTAACCACCCCTCGGTTTTCGTATGGTCGATCGGCAATGAGCTTCCCGGATGGAGCGACAAAGACGCTTGGCACAGATGCGGAATGAGGCGTGACCGGTTTGAACGATTCGCCGCCGCGATAAAAGAGGAGGATGCCACACGTCCCGTTGGAATAGGATGTTGTCATCTCGATACGCTCGAAAACCTCCCAGGACTGTACGAGCCCTTGGATATCGTCGGATGGAACTACGCCGAAAAATACGTTCCTTTCAGGAAGAAGTATCCCGGCAAGAACGTCCTGTATACCGAGAGCGCGAGCGCGCTTTCGGAATACGGGTATTACGAATTTCCAGTCGCCACCCACAAAGAGGGATACAGCAGGGATGTGCTTCGCGTGGGGTCGTACGACCATTGCGCCGCGCCGTGGAGCGACATTCCCGATCATGAATTCGCCAGAATGGAACGCGACGGATATTGCGGCGGCGAATTCGTCTGGACAGGTATAGATTATCTCGGAGAGCCAACTCCAATCGCTAACGGCGCGAATTTCGGGATATCCACGAACGAGCACGTCCTCGCGAGAAGTTCCTATTTCGGCGCGGTGGATCTTTGTGGATTTCCCAAAGACCGCTTTTATCTTTACCGTTCTCTTTGGAATGAGAAATCGGAGACGGTGCACATAGTTCCCTGTCACTGGAATTTCGAAGGCACCGCGCATGCCAGGCCTGTTTACGTATATACTTCCGGCGACAGCGCGGAACTCTTTCTTGACGGGCGCTCCCTTGGCGTGCGCCGAAAATCTGATCCGCCGCAACGATTCGTCGGATGCACTAACGGCTATTACGACGTGTGTTCGCGATATCGTCTGAGATGGTTTGACGTGCCTTACTCTCCCGGCGAGTTGAAAGCGGTCGCTCGGCGCGGCGGAAAAATCATCGCCACGGCGTCGTTGAAGACGGCTGGACGGCCTGTGCGCCTGAGGATGGTCGACGATCCGTACAATCCGCCCGGAGCGCGCACTCGCTTTATTCGCGTCGATGTCGCGGATGATGCCGGGGTGCATTGTCCGCATGTGTCAAAGAGAGTGTCGTTCTCCGTTTCGGGTCCGTGTGAGATTGTTTCACTTGCCAACGCGAATCCCAAGGGATACGATTCGTTCAAAAACGTAAAATCGCATCCTCTCCATTGCGGACGTTGTTTTGCCGTCGTACGCCGAACGGGACCTGGGCGGGCCGTGCTTTGCGCTTCTTCCGACGGTCTTGCGCCGGCGGAAATCGAAATTCAAAGATAAACAGGGATTAAGTCCATGAAGAAAATGATTGCAGTTCTGTCGATCGCCGCCGTTTCGGCATGTTCCGTTTTCGAAGCGTTTGCCGAGGAGCCGGCGGTGAAGGGGAAGTGGTGGACGATGAACACGACGAACACTATCGGCGGCGTCCACAGGTTGAGGGAGTTTTCCGCCGGAAGGTTCGACGTGTGGGGGCGCCGGGGGAAAGCCCATCTTAAATTTGCGCAGACGGACATCCTTCGTCGGGTCGACCGCGACATGTGGACGCAGGAGATGTTTGTGTTTTCCTGCAGATCGGCGACGGGGCGTCTGATTCGCGTCACGCCTCTTGTGGAGGTGTCCTGCGGAAAATCCAACAGGCTGTACCGTGCAGAGAAGATAATTTGGCGCGGCAACCAGTGGCGTAATTTCAGTTTTCCGCTCAACAAGCTTTTCCCGCTCGGGGACACCGGCGTGAAGGTGACGCGCATGGGATTTACGATCGACGTAGAAAACTGGAACCCGGGCGAGAGAGGATGGGTGGAACTCAAGAACATCCGCATCTGCAAGGAGGGAGAGGTTTCGTTTTCCGGCAATGTCGCGGAGGATTTCATAAAGGTCGTTTCGTCGCGTCCACCGCATCGCTTTACAGCGCGTCCCGGGGCGCTTAAAGTCTTTTTTGCTTTCGACAACGAGGATCTTGTCGATTCCGTGCACGAACGCTCCGGCCGCCGAGATCCCCAGCAGGACGGAGGTTTCCGCGAGCGTCTACTCGAGCATCTCGACGGAACCATCGCGTGGACGCAGAGACTCGAAGATGCCGATGCGATAGTCTATTCGCGCGCCCGTGCGGATCCTTCCCTCGCCACGAATATCGTGCGTGCCGTACGAGAAAGAGGCATTCCGCTTTACGCCGCGAGTATTGTCGCAGACCCTGAGATCCGGGCGATATTGCCTTGTTCTCTCGAGAAGCGCGACCCCGCAGGATTTGCTCCGCGCCGCCGCATCGTCGCGGCAGAGAAGAGCGGTCTTTCCGAGGGGCTTTCGACGGCGACATTTGGCGTATACCGCTCGTGCACGGCGGCGAAAGATGCAAACGTGCTGCTTTCGTTCGACGACGGCACTCCGGCGCTTCTTGAAGGGCGCTGCGGGAAAGGGCGCGTCATCTACCAGATGACGGCCATCGGACAGACCTTGCTTCCCGGTAAAAAAGCGTATGACGCGTTTTTCGCCCGTGTCATCGGGCGCATATCCGGGCGAACGATACCGGAGGCGCCTTGCAGCGAAAGCGCGTTTGCGTTAGGAGATGGATGGTTTCGGGGTATTGGAGCGGGGACGTTCGGGCGTTTCGGATGGGAGATAGGCTCTGGACTTCTTGTGGAGCGCCTCGGGAATACCTTCAGGGTTTCGCATGGCGACAGCGAATATTCATTCCGTTCGCATGCGGACAGAACGGCGTTGAAACGGGAAATGACTTTTGACGGCGACAGCGTTTCACCTCTCAGTTTCGGCGGAAAAATCGCCGTCAACGGACGCAGCTTCGCGCGTTTCGACGGTTCGCTGGCATTCCCCGGGACCAGATGGGAAATATATGAAGAGCATATCGACATGGATGTGTCCGGGCCATTGAAGAAGATCGCCGTGCCGACCGTTTCAGGGGTAGTGGTTGTGGATGCGCTCGAAGGAAAACTTCCGCATCCCTCGCAGTGGAGCGAACCGTGGCTTCTCATGTTCGACGGGACGGAAAAAACGGCTCCTCTGGCGGTCATTATGTCGAAACGCCCCGATTCCGCTGGAATTATCGTCGAAGATGGTGCGCCGGCGGCCGTTTCGTTTAGACGCAAAGGCGGTGCTGGGACTTTCGTCACTCTATGGCCCTACGGCGCCGCAACCGTTGATACGTCAGGTTGGGCCGTTCAAGGCGTTTCTCCTGAGACGCTCGGGCGCATCCGTTTCTGGTGTCCGCGCGCGTTCTCCTATCCTTACGCGCTAGACGAGAAATTCCGCGTCTCTTCCGACGGAAAGCGTTTCGAGATCGTCGATACGTTTCGCTACCGCAGAACGCCGAACGACTGGAATATTGTTCCCGAAGCGTACGCGAGCGTGCCGCCGCTCGCCCGTCTTATGTCCGATATGTTTTCCACGCGGGATCGCGTGGAACCGCGTTTTGCCACGAAATTCGGGGATTTCGCAGATGTCGCCGGCAGAGAGTCTGTAACTTGGTCTCTTCCCGTTCCCAGACCCGATCTTTCGCTGCTGCCGCGTACGCTCGCGTTCGAAAAATACCGGGCGATGGCCGACACCCAGTTCAGGCATGCGGTAAAGTATTCGTGCGGCGGGCGCACTCCGCTCGACGGACGCACTCTGGCGTTTCCGCGCGGCCGTCACAAACCGACATCGTACAATCTCGATATGCATACGATGCTCCTCGGTATGTGTCGCTGTCTGCCCAATCCGTATTCCTACGATGCCGAAAACCGCAAGTCGATGTACCGGCGCGCGAGACTTCGGGAAATGGAGCCGCTCGAGGTCGCGCCGTACAAAATGGCCGTCAGATACAGACGCGAGCCTTTTACCGGGTATCCCTACACGATTTACATGCATTCGTGGAGAAACATCATAACTTCGTTCGATCCGCCGAATCTTGGCTCTACTACTATGTATGGAGATTCCAACGAAACGGTGCGCATGATTCTGGCTACGATGCAGATGTGTGCGGATCGCCACGGACAGCGGGACGCGGTCGTAGCGAACTGGGAGACTTTGAGGCGGCTCGTTCCGTCTTACACCTTCGCTCTCGACGACTGGCTCGTAATGTGCGCAGGATGCATAGAAGACTGGGCCGTTTCGGGGATCGACATGCTCAATACGGAATACGGAACGATGTGTTCGCTCGCGCGTCTTGCAGAAATCGCCGGAGACAAAGATCTTGAAACCGTCGCGCTATATATGGCCGCACGCCGCGCCGTACCCACCCTCGCCCGTTTTCGCCTTCCCGCGTATTTCTTGTCGCGGGGTTTTGTAAAGAATCGCGAACACTTCGCTTATTCCGACGGATTCGGAGAAACCGGACCGTCCATGCATCAGTGCCGTCCGGGCCGCAGGGTCTGTGAAGTCGATCTTTACGACATGTCGCAGGGGATTCCTCAGGATCTCATATCGCTTTACGACAGGTACGCGAAGCATGCCATCCGCGACAATTACATACCCGTCGTGCGTGCCGCGACGCGCAAGGAAGGTTTCAACTATATCATGTGTGCCATTCTCGCGCTCGGAGGGGACGTCCCCGAAGCTGAAATGATAGAAAAGATGGAGATGGTCGCCGCCGATGCCGGATTCGAACGCTTCCTCCGTTCGGACTGGCCGGGAATGGATACGGGCAGTTTTCTCGAATTCGTTTTCGCCAAGTACCGTTCGACGCCGCGCATCACCGACTGCCGAGACATGGATCTTCACGACGCCTGGTACGATCCGGCGAGCGGCATGTTCGGATTCGAGGCGACGGCCGGAGAGCGCGGGGTTCTTGAAATCGGCGGAAAACGGGTGGAAGGTCTCGTTCCGGGAGTGCGGGTCAGAAAGGAGTTCAAGGTAAAATGAAAAAGATGTTTTTCGTTTGCGTCGCGTGCGTTTTCGCGATTGAAACCGTCGCGGCCGGGTTCTGGCAGCCGTTCCGTCTCAACGGCGGCGGTGCGGATATGCACGTCGAGTCCGTCGATCGCGAATCGTTTTTCATCCGGGGGAAACGGACCGATAAGAAAGTCGCCAACCCGGGCTGCATCGCGATCGGTACGCTTAATCAGGAGACGTGGACCAATACGCGTCTGGCGATGAGCGTCCGAAGCGAAAATGGCCGCAAAGTCGCCGTGACGGTCTCCCTGTCGTTCAGACGCGGCAAGGAGGCGTTCACGAAAAGTATGAAATCGTTCACCGTTTCCGGCAAAGGCTGGCGGGAGTTGTCGTGGTCGCTCGACAACGATTTCGCGCTCGGAGACGGTTCGATCAAGGTTTTCCAGGCGAAGGTCATCGCGTGGATGGGATCGTGGGCAAGCGGCGAAGAAGGTGGTATCGAGGTCAGGAATTTCCGCATCGCGCAATCTTCCGATGCTGTGCGTTCGTCAAGATGGATAAAAGGCGACCGCTTCGTCAACGTTCCGGCGGAGAAAAAGTCGCCTCCGGCGCGTTCGCCAGACGCACTTGCTGTCTATTTCGCTTTCGACAACGAAGATGTCGTCCCGCATCCCATAAAAGGATGGAAGGGCGAGGTCGATCAGCCCCAGTTCGGCGGGTTTCGGGAAATCATGCTGGAGCACACCGATGCGAAGGCGTATGTCG
Organism: Lentisphaerota bacterium; assembly: GCA_015061765.1. Next base: position 8,105 of record SUVZ01000026.1, on the reverse strand, counting down.
AAACGGATCTTTCGCGTGCCGACGTAATCGTCTATTCCCGTTGTCGGCCCGATTCTGCACTCGCTTCGAACATCGTCGCCGCAGTACGGGAGCGCGGAGTGCCGCTGTACGCGGCGGGAGAAGTGCGTGATCCCGAGATCGACGCGATTCTGCCCTGCGAAATTGGCCGCGAGGAGCTGGAGGATTTGCCGCGGCGCGAGCGGATTGTTCCGGGTAAAGGGTGGCTGTCGGGGTTGAGCGACGCCGCTTTCGGCATCTACCGCACGATCCGCGCGAAGGACGGCGCGAAAACGTTGCTGTCGTTCGCGGACGGCACGCCGGCTCTCGTCGCCGGTCGTTGCGGGAAGGGCGTTGTGATGTACAATATGCTTACGATTGGTTCATCGCTCGTTCCGGGGAAGGAGTCTCCCGACGCGTTTTTCATCCGTGCGATCGGACAACTATCCCGCCGGAATCTTCCGGAACGCGAGCGCGCTATGCAAAAGCCGGATGCGGAAGGCTGGTACGAAGGTGTCGGTGAAGGCGCCATAGGACATTTCGGCTGGAACCGAGGCAGCGAATTGCCTGTAGAAAACCTGTCTTCTCGTTTTGTTGTTTCGAAAGGCGAATCGTGGTACGAAATGCACGTTCCCCGTGAAAAGCCCGATGTTCCCCGCAAGATGACTTTCGTGTGCCGCAATATAGATCAGATGGCATTCGGAGGCGATGTTTCCGTCGAAGGTGAAAAAGCCTACCGCATTGACGCATCCCTCGCGTATCCCGGCATAAGATGGGATATTTATCGCGGAACGATCGAAGTGTTCATGCGCAACCAGTTCAGCTTCGTGGCTGTTCCCGGACGAGACGGGATAAGAATCTCTGATTTTACGACGGCGGCGGCCAAAGATATCGCGGTTTCGGATATGTCTGCTCCGTGGATTCTTGTCTACAACGGGGATTTTCGTGATTCGCCGCTGTTGCTTGTTTTGCAGAAGAGGCCTGCGAAAGTCGAAGTGATGCGCTCGGGCGTATCTCTTGAAGGACTGCGAATTAAGGCTGCCGATCGTAGCGTTGGAGTCGTTGTGCCTACACGAATACACGGTTCCGCGTTCGTTGATACGACGAAATGGACGCGCGAGATTCCTTCGGCGACGCTCGGACGTATCCGTGAATGGGTGCCGCGCGCGTTCGCATATCCGATTGCTTCGCGCGAAAAGTTCAAAATCGACGAAAAGGCGAAACGCGTAAGAATTCGTGATGAATTCTCGTTTCTCTTCTGCCGGGACGATTGGGGAACTCGGCCGCAAAAGTACGCGGCGCTTCCTCCCGTGGCGACGCTTCTTGCAGGGCGCGGAACGGAACGGGGTGATGTCATCGTTGAAGTAGGCGAGGGTGCGGAAGATTCGCGTCTTGTGACGCGAGCTGGCAATCTCTGGATTCGTCCCGGCTCTTCGATCGTAGAATGGTCAACGCCGCTTTTCAAGCCGGATTTGTCGTTTCTTCCGCATGTCGTTGGAGAGGCGAAAGTGGATGCCGCCGCGAACAAGGATTTTTCGCAGGGCGTGAAATATTCGAGCGGAGCGACGCCGATGAACCACAAGGGACAGAAATTCGGGCGTCTGAGAAAAGGAACCTCCACCCATCTCAACATGCACGGCATCCTTCTCGGCATGGGCCGCTGCACGCCGAACCCGTACATCTATTCGGAGGAGAACCGCCGGCTGCTGCGACGTCGATTGGCCTGGCGGCTTCTCGAACCGCTCGAGGTTCTTCAGTACAAAATGGCGGTCGCCTGGCGGCAGGAGCCGTTTTCCGGCTCGCGCTATACCATCTACATGGATTCGCCGCGCCGCATGGCCAACGAATTCGAGCCGCCGCAGTACGGGTCGAAGACGATCTATGGCGATTCGAATGAAACCGTGCGCATGATCGCGCACGCGTTGCAGATTGCCGCCGACCGTTTCGGGCAAAGCGGCCTGATCAAGGCCAACTGGGACGCGATTTCGCGGCACGTCGCCAGTTACGAACTGTTTATCGACGATTGGGGGATTCTCGCCAGCGGTTGTCTGGAGCTTGGCGGAAGCGGATCGGTCGATATGCTGAACGGCGAGTTTTCCTGCTGGATGTCGTTTGCACGTCTTGCTGAAATCGCGGGCGACGAGCCTTTCCGCGCGCAGGCGTTTTACCGTGCGGCGCGACGCATGTGTCCTACTCTCGCGCGTCAGAGGGCGCTTGCGTACTTTAAGGAAAACGCTCTTGCAGAGAACATCGATATGCTGAGGATGTCTGTCGGCTTCGGCGAGGGTGGAGCCGTTTTCCAGCGCAAGACGACACGTATTCTTGATATCGATCTTTTCGATATGTCGCAGGGTACGCCGCAGGATTTGGTTTCGCTATACAAGTGGTATGGCTGGGGGGAGATGCGCCGCGACTATTTCCCGTATGTCGCGGAGAAAACGCCGGCGAACGGCCTGAACTACCTGACGCTCTCCTTCCTGTCGATGGGGTCCGACCTGCCGGACGCCGAAATCCGCTCCCGTCTCGATGCGCTTGTGGCTCGGACGCTCGAGCGAAAAAAAGAGTGGCGCGACTGGCCGGCGATGGATTCGGGGAGTTTTATCGAATGGACGCTTCACAGGCTCTACCGCTCGCCGTATGTGACCGACTGCCGCGACGCGTTCGTGCACGATGCCGTGTACGACCCGAAGACGAAGACGGTGACTCTCGATGTCACTCCCGGTGAAAATTGCAGAATCGCGGTCGACGGAAAGCGGGTGACGATCGGATCGGCAGGGCGGCAGAAACTTCGTGTCACCGTGAAATAAAAGTTGATATGTCAATTGACATGGCCGTTTTTCTTTAATGCTAAAATAATAAGCAAAAAAGCCAATGGAGACGATAGGATGAAACGATATTTCATGTCGGGCATTGCCGCGCTTGCGGCTTTAATCTGTCCTCTTTACTCGTTTGCAGGTTCGTTTACAGGGCCGGGACTTTTCACGGATACGACAAAATGGAGCAACGGCAAACTCCCTGCCAACGCTGACAATGATAATGTGTATATCAATGGGCTTTGCGGTGCGACAAACGTGTCGGAACGGCTTGAAGGCGGAAGATGGTTTCATCTGGGATGCAAAGCTTCCGGGTGGCTGGAAGTAAAGGACTGCGATTTTTATTTTAGTGATTTCCGCCTTGGGAAAGCAGGGTATACGGGTATATACAGGCAAAACGGAGGTTCTCTGTGGTTATCGAGCGACTCTACGGCACTTGGATACGGTGCGGATTATATAGAGGCGGGGATGATTCTCGAAAACGTAGCCGTGACTAACAAGGCGATCAAAATCGGAAGCACAGCTCCGAAGAACAATCGTCGGGGGAGTGCCTACTTATCCGCGACAAAGTCGTCGTTCGAGTCGTCCGGGATAATTTCGACGGCGAATGGCGGGTGCGGCATCTTTGACGACTGCCGGATAACGGGCGGATACTTGCGTCCGAGCAACGGATCGATCGCTTTGATCGGCAGTGTGTTCACCAGCGGAAGAACAGGGGCTCTTTATCTGGGAGAGTCGGCCGGCGGCGTCGGTATGCTTGCCGTCACCAATTCCGTTTTGGATTTCGGGGAGAAAACCTATCTGGGCGGCGCCAATGGCGCCTGCGGTGAACTGGATCTGTCGGGATCGTTTTGGACGAACAAATATCAGGTGTATGTCGGAAACGTTGCAGGATCTGCAGGTGTTGTCCGCGCGGTCGATTCCACAATCAGTCTGAACGGCCAGCTTGAGATCGGTTATGCGAACGAGAGTCGCGGTGAAGTCGTTTTCGGACCTGGAACGAAAGTTAAACTCTCCAATTACTGCTATATCGGGAAAGGGTCGAATGCTGTCGGCCGTCTTGTGTTTGACGGCCTCAAGTGGGCGGATGTGTCGCATCCTTCCGGCTATCGCATCGCCGACGGATATGGTTCTGTCGGATCGATCGTGTATAAAGATATTCCCGGCGTGCGGGCTTACACGCTCGCGATCGTGTATAATTCCGGCAACACAAACGGCTATGCGGAAACCGTCATTGACAACACGCATTATATGAATACGGCAAGTACGTACTTTGATGCAGGGAAGCGCCGGCAGCATGTCGTCGTCTGCAACGGCGCGACCTTCGATGTGGCAAGGGACGATACCGTATGGATGCCGAATGCGGCCGGTGCCAGCGCATCGTTTTTCGTGACGAATTCGCCGCTTTTTCGCCTGCAGGCGAATGAGCTGAAGCACGAGAAGGATCAAGCCCAGCTTCATCTGGCGTTCCACGATTCGACGGCGCTGATCTGCACGAATTCGACATTCCTGATGGCGCAGGGCGACGGCTCGAAAGCGTCGATCACGCTTTCCGGCGCATCCTCGGTGCTGATCGATACGGTCAAGTGCTACACCGCGGGCGAGAGCGTGTTTGCGCTCAACGGCGGCACCTTGACTTTGGGTCGCGTGACTCAGGGCGCGCCCGTGTTTCGCTTTGATGGCGGTACGCTCAGGTCGAAATGGGCGACAAGTTCTTGGATTCCCGCGGCGTCCGACTGTACCGTTCTCGCGGGCGGTGCGGTGCTGGAGGCCAGCCACGCGATGACGTTCCCCGCCGCTCTCGCGCACGGCGGGGAAGCGGCGAAAGACGGCGGTCTCGTGAAAAAAAGTGCCGGTACGCTGAAACTCACGGCGGCTGCGCACAGCTTTACCGGCGACATCACGGTGGAGGACGGCGTTCTTGATCTGACGGCCATTTCCGGCTGGACGCTCGTCGCGGGGCAGAAGATCGGCGGCGCGGGAACTCTCAAGGTGGCGGATGGATTCACCGCTGGCGGCATAAGTTACACCGCAGGCCAGTCGGCTCCGCTTACCGTGGACGGAGCAGTCTCTTTCGCGCCGGATTCGACCGTCGAGCTTTCGGGTGTCGAAGATGTCCCCGAGAAAAGCGGTTTCATCTTGCTTAAGGCCGATTCGATTGCCGGGGCGCAGAACATCTCCGCCGAGGGAATGCCGAAAGGTTGGACCATCCTCGTGAAGGATACGTATGTAAAGGCGGTCAGAAACACCGGTATGAGATTGAGCATCAGATGAAGAAATGCGGGAGCTAACCATGAAGGTTTTGTCTTTTTGTCTTTTTGGCGCGCTTTGCGCATATAGAGTCGCAGGTGCGGAATTTCCGCTTGGAGATTTCACGACGCAACCCTTCAAATACAGCAAACTGCATCTTCAGGGAATAGCGTGCGACGAGACGGGGATTTATTATGGTTTTGCGGATGGCGTCACTAAAACCGATTGGACGGGCAAGGTTCTGGCGCAGGGGGCGAGCGCCTACGGTCCGTCCGGGCATATAGGCGACGTGTGTCTTCATAACGGACTTCTCTATGCGACGAGTTGGCGGACCAAGCCGGGAACGGCGAAACCCGGCGGCGCGCCGGGATCTGAGAATTCCGGCAGAGAAGGACTGATACAGGTTTTCAATTCCGCCGATCTTGTGATGGTTCCGGAGAAAAACAGAGTATTGCCGTATTCGACGGACGGCATCGAATTTTACGACGGGGCGTTTTGGATCGGACTGCCATATTCGGGGCCTTATCCGCATACTAATATGACAATCTCGGTGTGGAACGAGGATTTTTCCAAAGAGCTTTCTCGTCCCGTGCATTATTCGGACGGCACAAAACTCCTTTATACTATGCAGACTCTCGCTGAGATGGACGGCCTTCTCTGGCATGGTTGCTATGTCGACGAGAATTGGTACAGGGCCAGGAAACTTCCGGTGCCTGCGAACAGGACGTATCTAACGGACAAGATGGGGAATATCGTCTACGCGACATCCGTCTGGACGGCCACGGGAATCGCCATGGTGCCCGAATCGCTTTCCCGTGGTCGTCGGCTTATCATTACCGCTGGCGACGCGAAGTCGGGGGGAGCCCGTGTGGATGTCCGCTTTTGGGAATGGCTCAACGGAGAGCTTGTTCCCTACAGGCCGGTAAATTCGTTTTCCGGCGCGAGCGATCTGTTTTTCCTTTGTGAATCCTCGGCATACGGACTGACCCGTGACGATGAATGGCAGCTTGGTCTCAAATACCGTGTCGGGCGGCCAGAGACAATATGCTCGACACTCGCAGACTCCATGCGCTGCGTGCGCAATGGATGCCTTGACGGATTCGCGGCGCGCACGGTCGCGTTGGCGGCGGGGGCTGCGGATGTGTCCGACGTCGCGCATGACGCTCTCGTCGCGCGAATGGAGGATCTTGTCCGGCTCGTGCGCGCGAAGCAGCCGTCGGCGAACATTCTCCTTGCCTCCGTCGCGGCCAATGATGACGTCAGAGGCACACGACGCTTGAACCGGCGGCTCTACGCCCTCGCAAAAAAACACGGAGCGGACTTCATTGATTGCGTGCCGGATGAACTCTTCGCATACTGCGAGTCGCGCTCGCGCATACGTTACGGACGCTGGTTGAACAGTTATCACGATGCCATTGTGTATAAAATCGGCCTCAAAGGAAAGCATCTCAAAAAGCCTTACACGACGATGGACGAGGCTATGGGGATTATTTCCAAAGTGCGCGATTATTCCGGCGGTATGCGTCAGATCGTCTATCTTTGCGGCTGGCAGTTTGATGGACATGATTCGAAATACCCGTCGTGGTCGCAGGTCGGTGAGCATGTGGATTACGCCGAAGAGAAAACGCCGCTTCTCGCGCTTAGGCGTTTCATCCGCGATGCACGCTCCCTTGGCGCCGACGTTTCGCTGCATGTCAACATGAACGATGCCTACACGAACGCCCCCGACTGGAAGGCGTACGCGGATGCGGATGCGATATGCCGGATGAAAGACGGCTCTCTGCAGCCGTATCAAGTGTTCGACGGAGAACAGAGTTATCAGATCAACCATGAGAAAGAATGGAATAGCGGGCTCGCGCGCAAGCGCATAGACGCGCTTCTTGATATGATTCCGGAATTGCTCGAGTCGAAGACGATACACATCGATGCCTTTTTCGGAGACGCTTCGCCGTATCACGGGCTCGGATACAAGGATGATATGAAGTGGTGCGATAGAATCGTCGATTACTGGCGAGAGAAGGGAATGGACGTTACCACAGAGCTGTTGAGCGATGTCGATCAGATCGGCTACTTCCCGATGGTCTACCACCATAATATCGACGAGCGCCACCGTGTCGCGGTAGATCAGCGCGTCCTGTGCGGCGGCGACGGCGAATGGAGCGTGCGTAATATGAATTTCTATTCGTTCGACGATGCCTGGAAAGCGCGCACTCCAGACGCCGGCGTGGTTTATCCGGAAGCGTGGGGAGAAGGTCATTTTGCGGATATACGCAGACATCGCATGGCGGACGACGAGACGTTTCTTTCGAAACTCGTGCGTACGACGATGTTGAACGCTTGGTACAACAAGTTCCGCCCCGTCCGGCATACCGTCGATGCCGCTGTCTATCGTGTCGAATGGACGATGGATGTTCTTTCCGAGGTGCGGTTGTCGAATCGTCGGCTGACCGTGACGCAGCGGGGCCGGACGGTGGTGGAGAACGGGAATTATTTTCTCGATTATCCCGACGGAAAACTCGTCGTGTATTCGACGGACGGCGGTCGTTTGACGTTTATGCTGCCGCCGCTCCTGCAGTCGGAGCGTATTTTTCGCGGTCGTACGTGGCCGTCGGGGGAAAGCGTGCAGGCGGATAGTGAGGCGGGCCGGCTGACGCTTGAACTCCGAAAGGGGACGGCGGTTGTGCTTTTCCCCGAGGAATGACGCTTGCGAAAGGGAAATGCCAGAATGAACAGACGGGAATTTGTGACACTCGGCACAGCCAGTGCATTCGTCGGCGCGGCGGGAGCTTCTGCGGAAAAAGCACTCCGGCCGCGTCCGTGCGATGCGTTCGATGCCGCGGTCGCGACGATCGACGCCACCACCCCGGGCGATGAGGTCGCGCGCAAGGATGCGTTGGCCGTGATACAACGCGAGATAGCGGCGATGGGGCGCAAGGAACCATATAATGCGTTTCTGCGCGGCGGGCTTGCCCTCCCTGCGGAAGAGGTGGCTGCCATTCACGCCGCTTATCCACCGCTCAAATGGTATGATCATGCGTTTGCTAA
>SUVZ01000490.1 GCA_015061765.1 Lentisphaerota bacterium | reverse complement strand
GAAAGGAAAATGAAAATGGACATGAATTGTGCATACTGCGCCGAAGGCGCATTGGTTGATGCGTTCGGCATCAAGATTGGCGAACTTCCTTCAAGCAAGGTATATCTCTTCAAGGAGCAGAGCCACAAAGGACGCTGCATCGTTGCAAGCAAGTTCCACGTCAGCGAGATGGTCGACCTTTCCGAGGCTGACCGCAATGCGTTCATGGAGGATGTGTGCAAGGTAGCCAATGCAATCCATGCGCTGTTCAGGCCCGCCAAGGTGAACTATGGCGCGTATGGCGATACCGGATGCCATCTGCACTTCCACCTCGTGCCGAAGTACACGGACGGGTTCGAGTGGGGCGGTACATTCGAGATGAACCCGAAGCGCACGACGCTATCCGATGACGAGTATGAAGCGCTCGTCGCATCTCTCAAGGCCGAACTTGGTCTGTGAGCGAAAGACTTTTCAGATTGAAAGCACCGTTCAAGCCTACGGGCGATCAGCCCGAGGCTGTGGCGAAGCTTCTAAAGGGACTCGAAGCCGGCGAAGGCCGGCTTGTCCTTCAGGGGGTCACCGGATCCGGCAAAACCTTCACGATGGCAAATCTCATCGAACGGTGGAACCGACCCACCCTGATCCTTTCTCACAACAAGACGCTTGCCGCGCAGCTTTTCGCGGAGCTGAAGGAGTTCTTCCCGGAGAACTCCGTGGAGTATTTCATCTCCTACTACGACTACTACCAGCCCGAAGCATACATTCCGCAGACTGATACGTACATCGAAAAGGACGCCGCCGTCAACGAGGAGATAGAACGCTACAGGCTTTCGGCCACCAATGCGCTCATTGCGCGCAGGGACGTGATTGTCGTGGCTTCCGTGTCATGCATCTACGGACTCGGCGAGTCGACGGAGTATCGAGACCTAGCCGTCAGGATAGCGGTGGGTGAAGGCACGGGGCGCAGCAACCTGATTTCGCGTCTGATCGAGGCGCAGTATGCCCGGAACGACATGGAGTTCGTGCAGGGCAATTTCCGCGTTCGGGGTGATGTCGTGGATATCTTCCCTGCGTATGCCGTGGAGGGTGTGCGGGTGGAATTCTTCGGGGATGAAGTTGATTCCATCCGGGCTCTCGACCCGGTGACGGGCAAGACCGGCGTGTCCATGCCTGCGGTCGTCATCACACCTGCAAAGCAGTTTGTCATGCCAAAGGACAAGATGGAGGAGGCGTACAGACGCATCCAGGACGAGCTTGCGGACCGGCTGAGGTATTTTGAGGGCGCGAAGAAGTACATTGAGGCCCAGCGCATCCGCGAACGTACCGAGTACGACATCGAGATGATGCGCGAACTTGGCTACTGCAACGGAATCGAAAACTATTCGCGTCCTCTTACCGGCCGCGCGCCCGGCGAACCGCCGGAGTGCCTGCTGGACTATTTCCCCGACGATTTTCTGACGATAATCGACGAGTCGCACGTGGCGGTTCCCCAGCTGCGCGCGATGTACAACGGCGATCAGGCCCGGAAGCAGAAGCTCGTGGACTTCGGATTCCGCCTTCCGAGCGCGAAGGACAACCGTCCGCTGAAGTTCCCCGAGTTCGAACAGAAGGTCCATCAGATCGTGTTCACTTCGGCGACTCCCGGAGACTACGAATATTCCGTGTCCAGGACGGTTGCCGAGCAGGTGATACGTCCGACGGGGCTTCTCGATCCTGAGATTGAGGTGCGTCCGCTGAAGAACCAGGTGGACGATCTGATGGAGGAGATCCGCAAGGTGGCGGCCGACGGCGACCGGGTGCTTGTCACTACGCTCACGAAGCGTTCTGCCGAGGATCTCACCGCATATCTCCATGAGACGGGCATAAGGGTGGAGTATCTGCACAGCGACATCGACGCCCTTGAGCGCGTTGCAATCCTCGGACGGCTCAGGAAGGGCGAGTTCGACGTGCTTGTGGGCATAAATCTTCTTCGTGAAGGCCTTGACTTTCCCGAAGTCGCGTTGGTGGCGATATTGGATGCGGACAAGGAAGGTTTCCTTCGTTCCACGACATCGCTTGTACAGACTGCCGGACGCTGTGCGCGTCATGTGAATGGCCGCGTAATCCTCTACGCCGACCATGAGACAGACGCAATCCGCGAAACGATCGGCATAACTAAATATCATCGTGAGCGCCAGATGGCCTACAACAAGGAACATGGCATTGTTCCGAAATCCGTAAAGCGCAAGATCAACGAGTCCGTCTATGTGTACACCGCCGGAAAGAATATTGGCGGAGCCGCGCCGGTGGCGATGCCCGTTGCCGGCGGCACGGTAGATCAGGCGGTGCTGGACGATCTCCGCCGCGAAATGATGGCGGCGGCGGATGCATTGGAGTTTGAACGCGCCGCATATCTCCGCGACCAGATAAGGAAGCTCAAGTTGCATGGAAAATAGTGCGATCGGCATGGAATCTTGAACTATGGTATAATTACACCCTCAATTTACAGGAAGCAAGGCAAATATGTCGGAAAAAAGGAAAATCGTCGTTACAAGCGCACTCCCCTATGCAAACGGGGATATCCATCTTGGTCATCTGGTCGAGTACCTGCAGACCGATTTTTGGGCGCGTTTCCAGAAACTTCGTGGACACGAGTGCATTTACGTCTGCGCGGATGACACCCACGGCACTCCGATAATGATCCGTGCGCGCAAGGAAGGCATTGCGCCTGAAGAGCTGATTGCGCGCAGCCATGCCGAACATCTCCGCGACTTTACCGATTTCCAGATAGCGTTCGACAATTACCATTCCACGAACGCGCCGGAGAACAAGGCACTCTCCGAACGCATCTATGCGGCGATGGAGAAGTCTGGCGCCGTCACGAGCAAGACTTCTCCGCAGCTCTACTGCGAAAAGTGCCAGATGTTCCTTCCTGACCGTTTCGTGAAGGGCGAGTGCCCCAAGTGCGGCGCCGCCGGACAGTACGGTGACAGTTGCGACAAGTGTGGGGCCACATATGGCGCAGAGGAGCTTGGTCATCCGGTTTGCACGACCTGCGGCGCAACGCCAGTGGTCCGAGACTCCGAGCATCTATACTTCGAGCTCGAGCCGCAGCACGAGTATCTGGAGAAGTGGATCCCAGACCACACCACGAGCGATGTCTCGAACAAGCTGCTTGAATGGTTCAAGGAGCCGTTGCGCGGATGGTGCATCTCACGTGACGCACCCTATTTCGGATTCGAGATCCCCGGTCATCCGAACAAGTTCTTCTATGTGTGGGTGGATGCCCCCATCG
>SUVZ01000489.1 GCA_015061765.1 Lentisphaerota bacterium | reverse complement strand
CTCCAGGGGCGCTTGCTGCCAAACAGACCGAAAACGTTCGTTGTGCAGGCGATGCTTCTTCTCTCAGGTCTTGCGCTCTGCCTGTTTGCGGCGGCGCGTCCGCAGTGGGGGCACAGCACGCAGGTCGTGGCGGCGAAGAGCCGCAATGTCGTCGTTGCGCTGGACGTGAGCCGTTCCATGCTCGCCGCAGACGTGCGCCCCAACCGCCTTGAACGTGCAAAGGCCGACATCGCGGATCTCGTCGACTCACTTGAAGGTGACAGATGCGCACTCGTCGCGTTCCGCCAGAAGGGCGTTCTGCTGTGTCCGCTTACGACCGACCGTGCGTTTCTCCGTTCCGCACTCGAGACCGCAACGCCGGAATCCGCACCGCGTGGCGAAACCGATCTCGGTGCCGCGATACGTACCGCGCTGCAGGCGCTGGATCCGACGATGGACGACCACAACGCGATCATTCTCGTGTCGGACGGCGGCGATCTGCGAAACAACGCTCTTGACGGTGCGGCCGTGGCAAAGAAGCGCGGCATACCGATCTTCACTGTCGGACTAGGCGATCCTCGCCGCGAGACGACACTTCCGGACGCGTCAGGTTCAGGCGTACAGATGTTCAAGGGACAGCCGGTTAAGGTGAAGCTTGAAGAGAAGGCCCTGCGCGAGATCGCGGCAGCGTCGGACGGACGCTACGTGCCGCTCGCAACGGCGGGAACCGCCGAGACCACCCTTGGTGCGATATATCGCCGCTTTCTGCGTCAGGTGGCGGCGAAGGAACAGGCAGAGGAAGAGGAACTGCGAGCGACAGAACGGTTCGGTTTCTTCCTTGTGCCGGGTCTTGTGCTTTTGCTTGCGGCTGCATTTCTTTCCCGTGGACGCTTCAGCGGAAGCGTCCGCCGCAAATCCGCTGAATAGACCATGGAGTATGGTATAATTCAACGCCAACAAGTCAAGAAGACAAGGAGATTTTAGTTATGGTGAGAATTGTTGATTGGTCGGTCTCGAAACGTCAGAACCGTGCCGTCACGGAGTTCCTTGAGCGCAGCGCTTTCCCGGAGGAGGCAGAAAAGGCGGCGTTCGAGGTGCTTTCCGCCATTCGTGCACGTGGGGATGAGGCTGTTGCCGAATATGTGGCGAAGTTTGAGGGCGCCAAGCTGCAGCCCAAGCAGTTCCGTGTGTCGGCCGCCGAGATGAAGAATGTAGATGCCGCAGTGTCTCCTTCCCTCAAGCGCGCTGTAAAGGATGCCTATACGCGTGTCATGAGGTTCTCCAAGGAATCCTTGCGTAAGCCTTGGAAGATGGCGACTCCTTGCGGTGGAAGCGCAGGTGAGTTCTTCTCGCCTATGGACCGTGTCGGCGTGTATGTGCCTGGCGGCACGGCTCCGCTCGCATCCACTTCCGTGATGACGGTCACACTTGCCCGTGCGGCCGGAGTCAAGGAGATTGTAGCCTGCACCCCTGCCGGAAAAACGGGCGAGATCAATCCGGTTCTTCTCTATGCGCTCAAGCTCGCCGGTGTTACGGAGGTATATCGAGTTGGCGGCATTCAGGCCATCGGAATGATGGCGTACGGCACGAAGTCCTGCGCGAAGGTGCAGAAGATTGTGGGTCCAGGCAATGCGTATGTAACTGCGGCGAAGCGCCAGGTGTACGGATACGTGGGAATCGATCAGGTGGCCGGACCGAGCGAGATAGCCGTCCTTGCGGACGGCACCGTGGATGCCCGCTGGGTGGCGGCGGATCTTCTTTCCCAGGCGGAGCACGGAAGCGGTTGGGAGAAGTCGCTTCTTGTTACGCAATCTAAGGCGTTCGCGGAGAAGGTGAAGGAAGAACTTCTCGCCCAAACCGAAACTCTTTCCCGCAAAGAGATAATCAAGCGCGTGATTGACCGTGACGGAATCCTTTTCGCCGTTACGCCCAACCTCACGGAAGGTCTTGAACTCGTGAACCGCTTCGCTCCAGAGCACTTTGAGATTATGTGCAAGGATGCGCTGAAGCTCATGAAGGGGGTGAGGTCGGCAGGTGCCGTTTTTGCCGGTGCATGGACTCCTGAATCCGCAGGAGACTTCGTCGCAGGACCTTCGCACGTGCTTCCGACAGGCGGTGCCGCGAATATGTTCAATGGTCTTACTCCCGATGATTTCCGCCGTCGCCACAGTTTCGTGGCGTTCACGAAGGAAGATCTCGCCGAGACGAAAAAGACAATCGAGTCTTTCGCTGAGGTTGAAGGCCTTGATGCACATGGTCGCGCTGCGTCGATACGCTTCGAGTGACAAGTGACGGATTGGGCGCATCATTCGAATAGTTGCTAACGGTTGACGGTGCTCAATGGGAAGCTTTTCATTTGCATTGCTGTTTGATCTGCTGTGCTGCCTGCTCAGCGCAGTGTTCTTTTGGTCGACATTGGTGCTCGTCATAGGCTTGATCCGCAAGGGACGGCAGCATCCGGTGGCCGGAAGGAAACTGCGTTTCGCGGTTTTGATATGTGCAAGGAATGAAGAGCGCGTAATAGAACTGCCTGTGCGTAGCATTCTCGATGCTTCGTATCCTGAGGATCGGCGAAAGGTTTTTGTGATTGCCGACAACTGCACCGACAGAACCGCTGAGGCTGCCCGTGCCGCTGGTGCAACGGTATGGGAGAAATCCACTCCAAGTTCAGGTAAGGGCGATGTGCTTGCCTGGGGAATTGAACGGGTCCGTGAACAGGGTGGTTTCGACGCCGTGGCAGTGTTCGACGCGGACAATACTGTGGATAGCGGATGGTTCGATGCTGTTAATGATGCCCTTAATGATGGCGAGTGCGTCGTTACAGGATGCCGTCGAGCGTCGAATGTTGGCGAAAACGTGATCTCTGGGTGGTATGCCGTTTATTGGGCAATGATGAATGAACTTTCGAACAGGGTGCGGACGAATCTTGGTCTCTCAGGAAAGCTTACCGGAACGGGCTTAGCGTTTCTTCTTTCGGCCTTGGGTGCCGATGGTTGGCGTACCAGGACAATGGTGGAGGATGTGGAGTTCACCATTCAGGGAAATCTTGCCGGAAGGCGGGTTGCTTATGTAGAAGGTGCAGGATACTCTGACGAACAGCCAGTAACCCTTTCGGCGATGTGGCGGCAGCTCTGCCGGTGGGAGACGGGTGGTTGGCAGGTTGTGCGCCTGTATTTCATTCCTTGGGTCGGAGTTTTGCTGCGCAAACCGTCCCTTCGCCTTTTTGACAGCTTCTTTTCAATCCTTACCGGATTTTCGGTCGCGTTCATTCATTTT
>SUVZ01000488.1 GCA_015061765.1 Lentisphaerota bacterium | reverse complement strand
ATACGTCCACTTCGGGCTGCGGCTACCGAAGGAGTTGTCCAATCCGCCGTCCGGCAGCAGAAATTCGGCGTGCGCGACGGCGGACGACAGGACAAGGGTCTTCATCTCCTCGTCTCCGCACAGTTCCGCATAGGAAAGAAGCGCGGGAAGCGTCTCTTCAAGGTTGTAGCCGAGATCGACATAGGCACGACCGCACGGCGATCGCCGCGGCATTGCCGCCCCCTCTCCCGTCACGAGTCTATCTGGAAGGAACTGCGCCCTCAGCCTGCCGGCCATCGCCTTTGCGCGAGCCGTCTTGTTTGGATCGGACAACACCTGTCCCGCCAGGGCCATCGCCTCGCAGAACGCGGCCGGATAGTTCACGTTTATGTGTTCCGTGAAGTTCTCGGTGAAACGTCCGTCCAGAAACTCCGTTTCTCTCCGGAATATCTCCATCCAGCGGGTGCGCGTGGACGGAGGAAGCAGATCCCCGTAATGCAAAAGGGTCTTGCCCAGCGCAACCTGCGCAAACGTTGTTGTGCACCACCAGAGACTTTGGAAGTCGTTATAGACACCGCCGTCCTGGCGGCGCATCGTCGCCTCCGCCCAATCAACCGCTTTCTCCGCCGCCGTCAGGAACGTGTCGTCGCCCGTCTGCGCCCAGCGGTACACGAACGGATAGACAAGATCACAGATGCGCCCATGAAGGACGCCGCAGGCCGGACAGGCGATACCGCCCTCGAGCATTCGGTCTGGCATGCCGGATATCTGCCGCGCCACTAGCGCATCGCACCAACGCGCAACCAACCTTTCCGCCCCTGCGCGGCTCCAGGTATCATCGGCCGACGCGCCAATGCACAGACAACCGAAAAGCAGGACTGACAAAGCAAATTTCATTTTCATCAGAATCGCACCCAGACATAATCCAGAGAGGCGGGAATCTTCACGCATCCCCCGTCGCTCAGCATGCCAATGCCGATGTCAAACACAACGTATATGCTTTCATTACCTGAGCATCCTTTCATCACTTGACCGACATTACAAGACCCGGAGCCCACCAGAGTTCGCAGCAGCCGATGTCGCTCGCCTTCCCGCAGCGGCGCGGATTGCTCTGCTTCCGTCCGACCGTCACACCGTATCTGCCGAGAGTGCCGATCACATAGCCCGTTCCCATGTCATGCACGGACTTTCTGCGTCCCGTCCCCATCCAATCTTCAAACGCGCCGCCTTTGTCGATGAGACAGCTGCCCGGTTGCAGACGGAAGTCGAACGCGTCGGCATCTGCGAACTTGACATCGCCGGCATCCTCCCCACCGATGTTGCCGTTCTCCGCCGTCACGGTAAACGCCTCATTGGTGACATCCGCATAGCAGTTCATGAAGGTTGCGCCAACACGATCTGTTGAAATATATGCAAGCGTCGAATCATTTTTCCAATACCGATTCTCCCAAAATGCACACCCCTTAAAAACCACGTGCTTTGCCGATTTGTCACTTGTAAACTGGACAAACTTCGGATAGTTCAAATTAGTTTTATTTTTCGCAAAAGTGCAGTGGTCAAACGTCAGCAAATCATTGCAAACAGCAGTGCCGTTGTCACTCATCGATGCCCTTACGCCCCATCCGGTGGAAGCTTTGGATGCACGATTTCCGGCAAAGAGACAATTCCGCACGATCAATGGAGCACCTAAACTCTGTTCCTTATTCACTTGTGCACCGGAGTATTGTATAATTCCACCGGCAGAGGCAAGAGACGACGTGCGCAGATTAGCATTTGAAATGATGTAGCAGTCGGCAATCAATGACATTGCACAATTTTCCGGTCTAGTTTGATTCGTAATGAATCGGATTGCAGAAACTTCGCCTGTGGCCACATTCCCGAACACCACACAATTCGAAACCGTCAATCCTCCGGCGCTTATGAAGCTGAACGCCCCGGCCATCTGAAGAACATTGTCACGGACAACGCAGTCCCTTATGACAGTATTGGTGACATCATTGGCATTGACCGCACCAGTGTATGTCACAGCGTTCGCTTCGTTCGTGCTGATGTTTTCCGCCACGAGTGAATTTGCAATCCTAGAATTGCTGCCTGAAACATAAATGCCCGCGCCGCCTACCTGATATTGCGTGGTCGACTTCACATGCGAAAGGCGGTTGCTCAGCACTGAACATCCATCAACGATAGTGTACGCCCCTATTCCTATCCCGCCTCCGCATCCGTGAGACATGTTGCAGGCAACAAGCGAATCTGCCAAGAGCGCAGAATTCTCAGAAACGCCTTTCAGAAAAACACCTCCACCGGCTCCCAGATAGCCGCTCCTGTCAGGATGATTCACAATGGAATTATTGATAAATCTATCGTTTTCATGTCTGGCACGGTCAATATATGCACCGCCGCCCTGCGTAGCTTCCACCTCATTTTGATATGAGAAATTCGTAACGGCGCAATTTTTAACCGTGACGCCAAAAGTGTTGTGTTTAGCCAAATACAAACCGCCTCCGCGAGCGGTAAAACCTTGAGTTTCTCCATCTGTATATACTGCGCAATTCTCAACAAGCGTGTTTACCACCTGAGGCAGATACTGTCGCGCATTAGGCCAATGTGTCGCAACAGCATTGGGATCAGCCCTCTGAGTGGTAAGATTGACACCCCCGCCATATACATTCTGCCCGGACATTCGATGACAACACGATCTGACGATGCAATTCGTAATCATTGATTTGTCAGTAGCCGTAATTCCCCCGGCAACATTGGGGTCGCTTGTCGAGCAACCGTTCTCAAACGCAATCGAGTTTACTATAATCTGATTCCATCCGCTGGCAACGAGACACGGACACAATCCCTGTGCATCAACCACGACATCTTCCGGATTGCCCGTTGCGCCGCGAAGTTCAATACTATGTATCCCTTCTTCTTCTGAGCGGGCAATTTTCAAAGACGATGAAATCAGATACCTTCCCTTCGCTATCAAAATCGTATCGTTTTTTGCCGCGACGTCGATCGCCGCCTGAATAGTCTTCTTGGCGGTTGCCAAACTTGATCCATCACCGTTATCATCGGCAACGCCGGAATCCACATAGATGGTTGTAGCGGCATGCACCACACCGAAGGTTGCGGCAAATAACACCAAGAGACATCTCTGAATAAGCTTGTAGAGTAGAGACCCACGCCTCGACGTTGCCGTCGATGCGGCTTCCCCCTCGTCAAACCGTACGTGCGGATTTCCCGCATACGGCTTCCCATTGAGTGCTTCTCTCTTTGTCACGGTTTTCGTCC
>SUVZ01000487.1 GCA_015061765.1 Lentisphaerota bacterium | reverse complement strand
TCCGGCAAGCGAAAACGCGGTGTCGTACCATATGCTCCACGCCATCTCATTGGACTTGACGCTGGAGATCGATGCGGCGGACGGGAACACAGGGGCGTTGTTGAAACGGTTGAACGCATCATTTTCGCTCTGAAGGGTCTCCTCCGCCTCGGCGCGCGCAGACGATGCGTCATACGCCATGTAGCCCAATCCGCCCGCCAAAAGCACCCACACTCCCAGCGACACATAGCCAATCATCTTGATCTTTTCGGGATTCATCAGCGCCTCCCTTTCGCTTTGCGCTTCTTTATCGGCTTCTTTTTGGCGTCAGGATTTGCCGAAGCCGGGGCCGCGAACGAAAGCTCGATCACGAACTCCGAAAGCACACCCTTCATGTTTACGTCCTTCTGGGAAACAATCTTCACAGTCTCGGGAATGACCGTAGGCTTTGTCTTGAGTGAGGATGCGACAAGCTCCTCGGCGGTCATCGTCTTGCCGGCATTCTGCCTGCGGTGCTCCTTCTCGAACTCGGAGAGGGAGTCGCGCCAGCCGCGAACCGTTACACGCGTGACGGCAATGGGATCATCGTCGTCCGGCTTCGGGGGAATGGACTCCCATGCGGTGATCCACATGCCCGGCAGGAGCGAGCGGCGCACGGTTGCAAGCTCGCGTGTCACGCTGAAGCGTGAAGCCATGAGCTTCTGGAAGGCATCGCACTTCTCGAGTTCAGCCTGAGCCTTATTCTGCTCCGCCTTGAGCTTCGTCTCGAACTGACGGAGCGAATTGTTCTTCAGCTGAACGGCCTCGGTTTCGGCGACGGCGACATCCTTAAGCCGGTTTTCACCGACGATGACAAGTGCTATCGCGGCAAGAACGGCGACCGCGCCCGCGGCCAGGAACGGAATGCGCTTGACTGCGCGAGCCTGCGCCACCAATGCCGGAGGCATGAGATTTATCGAAAGCGTAGCCGCATCAATCGCGCGAAGGGCGAGACCGGCGGACTCAGCAAGAGTGAAAGCGTCCGTCTCAAGGGCCGTCTGGTCGATCTTCGGACCGAAATCAATGCCGCCAAACGGATTGAGGAAGTCAACCTCTATCTTGAGAGTCTCGCGGAAGAACTCGTCTATCTGCGGAAGCACGGCACTGCCGCCGGTGATGAACATCCGAGACGGCGCCGCACCGCCCTGCTGGGATCGATAGAAGTTGATCGACCGGAGAATCTCGGCGTGGAGACGGGTGAGAACAGTACGGACAATCTTAGACACCCTGTCGGATATCTCGTCCGCATCTTCGGTAACTCCGCCAAGCGCGACATAGCCTCGCTCCAGCTTGAGCGACTCAGCCTCCTCCATGGAACATCCGAACGCCTGGGCAATCTCCTTGGTGATTGCGTTTCCTGCGACCGGAATCGAACGCAGATATATCTTTTCGTTCTCGACAAGGATGAGAGAGGTCGTCTTCGCTCCAATGTCCAGAACCACCGTGCCGCCGGGAATGCTGGGATAGGAACGCTTGAGCGCATTCAGTACGGCCATCGGCCCGACATCGACGACAACCGGAGTGAAACCGGCGGCCACGACCACATCCGTCACCTTCGTGACCTGATCCAGCTTCGCGGCCACAATCATCGCGGCGGTATCGCCCTCGGCCGTCTGACCAAGGAACTGATGGTCGCACACGATCTCGTCCACCGGGAACGGCACCTCCTGCTCCACCTCATACTGCACAAGCTCCTCCAGCTTGTCAGCGGGAACGGTCGGAAACTTCGTGAAGCGCGGAAACACCATCTGCCCGTTAAGGGCAAGCGCGAGAGGGCCGGGCTTTATGCCGGCTGATTTTGCCGCCTCGCGGAGAGCCGGCACGAGTACGGCCTCAGCCGAACCCTCTGCATCCCAGTCGAGTCCGGCAAGATCGGCCGTTCCATATGCGGTAAGGGTGAGCCCCTGCTTCCCCTGCACAGCATATTCGGCCAACACCGCACGGGATGCGCCAATGTTCAATGTTACGATTCTGGACATAAAACCGCCTGTGGTTTTCTGGATTACTGATGAACCATCTCGTAGTCGTCAGGATTGACGAGAGCAAAAATCGTCTTGGAGCGATCAAGAAGCCCCTGACGACGGGTGATGAGCAGCGTATCGGTTTTCTTGTCCTTCGCCGAAAACACACCGTCGTTCTCCCACCAGTTTTCGGGCATCTTGAGATTTGCGGCGCCCTCATCCTGACCGTCAAGGATATCTCCCTCCTTGTTGGTTATGCGAACCGAGATGACCACGGGCTCACCATAACGCTCAAGGACACTTGGGGGAAGCACGACGCTCGCGCCATGGGAGCCTTTCGGGATGTTCATGTAGCGGACAGTCGTTGTGTAGTATGAATAACGGGAGACAGGCTCCTTGTCCTTGGATGGCCTGTCGCGCTGCTTGGCATTCTTGGAATCGAGAAGTATGTGCCATGCCACGGTAAGCTCATCCTGCCAATCGGCGGCGGTCTGATACTCTAACTCAGGCACAATCCACTGGCGCGGCCTACGCGAGACCTTAAGGTTCGTATTCCCGTTCGCAGAGGGAGCGGATTGGAGACACACGGACCCGAGCTGCGCCTTGCGCGTGATGAGGACGCGGGCATCCTTGCCCTTTGCAACGGCGGCGCCGCCGTCCGCACCAACCGCTCCGCGGCGAGTCGTGCCACGGCGAGACTGCGCATCTGCCGTCAATGCGGCAAGTGCCATAAAAGATACAATCAGAAGTTTGCTCATGGTCATTCTCCTTTCAATTGAATTGCTTGAATTGTATCAAATCACCTTCATTTTAGGAAGGTCCTGAATGTCGACCAAACCGATGGCGCACCCGGCGTTGTCAACCACCGGAAGATCGTCAATCTGCATCTTCTCGAACACCTTGACTATCTCGGCGGCATACGAATCGCTCTTGATGGACCTCGGCGATGTTGTCATGTACTTCGACACGGGCGCCGACAGGACATCTGACGCGTCCGCGCCCTCCGAAGAGATTATCCGACGGAAATCCCCGTCCGTGAAAATTCCCTTCAATGCACCCTGCGCATCTGCCACCACCGCACATCCGGACTTAGCCCTTGTCATTGCCATCAGGGACTCGAGAACGGTAGATTCGGGCTTAACCTTGGCAAAGGCATCGCCCTTGCGCATCACATCCTCCACCTTGAGCGTAAGAGCCCGGCCTATCGCACCGGCAGGGTGGTTGCCCGCGTATTCCTCAACCGTGAACTTGCGCGCCTCAACCATCGCCATGGCCAATGCGTC
>SUVZ01000486.1 GCA_015061765.1 Lentisphaerota bacterium | reverse complement strand
GCCCCCTGCAACGACCTTGCAAGGGGCTTTTTTCTGTCTGCCTCTAGATTATTTTACCGAATTGCCTTGATTTATTACCAATTCACATTCGGCAATACATCCCGGTGGAGACGGTGAAGAGCGAAAGCTCCGGCGGCGAAAAGATATACGTGGGAGCGGAGTTCGCGAAGAAGCGCTTCAGCCCAGACTTCAAGGCGATAGGTTCGTCCGACGGTTTTGCGGTGCGCAGCGCCGAATCCAAAGGTGCGCAGTGCGTGTTCGTGTTCGGCACACAGCCGAAGGGGACATTGCATGCGGCGTATGCGCTGCTCGAGCGCAACTCGGACATCATTTGGCCTCGCCCGGATCCGAAGTTCGAGGCCGTCTATTCCAAGTGCGACTCGTTCTCCATCGCGAATGCGGACTTCCGCGAGATTCCGAAAACGATGATCCGCGACTGGCAGTGGAACCATATGGGAAAGAGAGGCGCCCCCTCCGAATTTCTCTGGGGCTCAAGAAACCGCCTCAACCGCAACGGAGGGGCGGACAGCCAGTATGCGAGCTGCTTCGTCGGTGGCGGCAAGGGTCACGGGATACAGAGGTATGCCAACCCATCCAAGAACTTCACTCTCCACCCGGAATGGTTCCCGGAGATAGATGGCGAGCGTACGTATGCCGGCGGACAGGTCTGCATGACGGCTGATGGACTCGCGGAGGAGATGTACTCGAACATCGTCAATGAACTTTCGCTGAAATATCCCGGCACTCCTCCCGCACGGATCAAGGTCGACTACTTCAGCCTCACGTGTGCGGACAATCATCGCATCTGCGAATGCAGACGCTGTCTTGAGCCGCTCGACTGCGGCAACGGAATCTCGATAGGCATAGATGATCCCGCATTCAGGTCCGCACAGTACTACAAGCTCATAAACAAGGTTGCGAAGCTTCTCGCGAAAACCCACCCGCGGGTGGTGATCGGCACCTATGCGTATGCATTGACGCGTCATGCACCCCCGTTCGAACTGGAGCGAAATGTGTCGGTGGAGCTGTGCCTCACCGGGCACGACGAGCGCGCATCGCTCAATGACATCAGCCGGAACGAGGCCGGGTTCAGATGGACCGAGCAGTGGAGCCGCAAGTGCAAGAATCTCTGGATCCGCACATATTGCGGATGGTCGGGCCGCAACTACAGGGCGATCGAATACGGCTATGCCGCGTCCGGACGGTATGCTGCGGGTCTAAAGAATCCGGTCACGCAGTACTCGGCCGAACTCAAGAGGGACGACGTTTACGACTACGGTTCGGAGGTATGGGATTCGTCGGGCATGTCATACTGGATCATCAGCCGCCTCTGGTGGGATCCGTTCCAGGATGTGGACGAGCTGCGCGGAATGTACATCGACCGCACCTACCGCGAGGCTGCTCCGGCGATGAGGAGGTTCTTCGATCTTTTCCGCGACGCATACGAGATCGACAGGATGCCCGCCACGTACCGGATAACGGGTCCGGCGTTCATGACGCGCCACTACCTGTATGAAACGGGAGTGGGCGACAGACTCGTGAAGCTTCTCGACGAGGCGCTTGCCGCCGCAAGGCATCCGGTCTCCCGCGCAATGATTGAAAGGCAGAAAGGCAGGCTCTGCGCAAATCTCGCGCTTGCCGCCGCACTGCCTGACGCAAAGGTCAAGGTGCGTCCCATAGCCAAGGGTTGGGAGGCTGCCGGCGAGACCAGTCCATTCGTGAACTGCGCCGGAATATACGGCACGTCATGCGACAGCTATGGCGGAGTGCCGGAGGTCAAGACGACGGTGAAGGCCCTTTATGACGACAAGGCGCTTTACCTGCGCTTCATGTGCGAAGCGCCGGACGCAAAGACCATATACGGCATTTCCACCACCGGCGATCCGGAGGACCAGCCGCACTGCGACGATGCCATAGAGTTCTTCATATGCCGTCCGGATACGGGAGTCTACTGGCAGTGGATCATGGACCCCGGCGCGCGCGACGGAAGGGATGTCGTGTATGATGCGCGCGGCGACAATGCGAAGTGGAAAGGCAACTGGACGAAAAGCGTCGAGCGAACGGACAGCGCATGGATATTGACGATGCGCATTCCGTTTGCAGACATGGAATTTGAATCCGTGCCCAAATCGCTCCGGTTCAACGCATTCCGCGCCCGCATGCCGCTTGCGCCTGTGCCGGACGCAAAGAAAGGCAGAAGGATCCGTCACCGCCGTTCGAGCTGGACGGGCGCGGGCGTGCACGATTCCGGAGGTTTCGGCCTGCTGGAGTTCGAGTGATGGCATGCTCCACAAGAACCTTCCGGCAGGAATAGTGACAGATTGAGCAAGGAGACGCTGTAGGATGACACTGTCCACCATGATTACGGCAATGCTGTTTGCCGCTGTTCCGACCGTAAGCCCGTTGGAGGAGACTGTATGCTCCCACGACGCCGCTATTGACGGTCAATGGAGGACGATTGCGGACAGGGTAGAGTTTGACAGGAAAAGTTCTGGATTCAGGGAGCGTCTCAGGGATGCGACAGGTTATCGCTGCATTCAGCGTACACCCCTGAATCCAAGGCTCGTCCAGACGAGGGATTACGGCGCGTTCCGTGTCGAAAAGGTGATGGTCGAAAGCGCTCCCGGCGCATTCGTCCCGCTGCTGGTTTTCCTTCCGGATGGACGGAAGTTCGCTCCGCCGTACGCCGCTTTCGTATTCATTCCCGGTCACGCACAGGAGGGCAAAGGGTATTTGCCGTATCTCCATACTTGCGAACTTGGTGCGCGTAACGGTTTGGCCTCTGTAATGTATGATCCGTTGGGGCAGGGAGAGCGTGTTCAGGGCGCAGGGGTTGAGAATGCCGAGGAGCATGTGCGCATCGGCGCATATGCGGCGCTTCTCGGAGAGACGACCGCGACATACATGCTTCGCGACGCATCGAGGGTTCTGGATTATCTTGAAAGCCGTCCGGATATCGACTCCTCCAGGCTTGGCGCGTGTGGCAATTCCGGTGGCGGAACGATCACTTCGTTTCTGATGGTGGTCGACGATCGAATCAAGGCGGCGGTTCCGTCTTGCTACCTGTCATCCGCGCGTGAGCATTTGAGCGCCTGCGGCCCTCAAGACGCCGAACAGAACTTCTTTGGTGGCTGGTCATGGGGATTCAATCACGCATCGCTGGTGCTCTCGGCAGGATGTCCGGTGCTGATAAACGCCTCCATTGAGGATTTCTTCCAGATTGACGGTTCGCGTTCCACGTACAGGGTTGTGAAGGATGTTGCGGCGAAA
>SUVZ01000485.1 GCA_015061765.1 Lentisphaerota bacterium | reverse complement strand
TCATCTATCCGTTCTGCCGCCCTGCGCGGGAGGCTCTGCGCCAGTTCTACGGCGTGCTGAACGCCGAGCGCGTCAGGCGCGGTCCTTCCCCGCTCCGCTTCATCGGATGGAGGATGGTCCGGCAGACGCTCGGCTTCGCATGGACGATGATCGACAAGACGGACGCATGCACGCTGTGCAAGGACGCGCCGAAATTCAAGCTATCCGGCGACACTGGATGGCTGGAGGGCGGAGCGTTCCTGCTGTCCACGCACCTTGGCTGCATCGAGGTGATGCCTGCGCTGCGCAAGGCCGTCAAACGGGCGCACGTGCCGTCGGTCCACACATTCCAGCAACTTGGACACGACGCCGTCTTCACGTCCATCTTCATGTCCAAGCTCGACAGGTCTCTCCTGACGCTGCATGCCGTAGAGGAGATTGGAGTCGAGACGGCGGTCGAGATGAAGGAGGCGATTGCGCACGGCGATCTTGTGCTTATGGAAGGGGCCAGGCTCCCTGCGGCCGAGGGCAGGTCCGACGCGGCATCGCGGAGGCGCAGCATGAAGCGCGATTTCCTTGGCGTCGAATGCGAATGGCCCAAGGGCGTCTTCCGATTCGCAAAGCTGATGGAGTCGCCGGTCTATGCGCTCACGTGCGTCAAAACGGGCTGGAACTCCTATGAAATCCGCGCACGGCTTCTCGACGGCGACCTGACGTCCGGCTTCGTCTCGTTCCTCGAGGAGGAGACGATGCGCCGTCCCGGCCAGTGGTATCAGTTCTACCGGTTCTTCGGCTGACGCGGCTTCCAGCCGCGTTATAGTTTGGGTATTTTAACCACTGACTACACGGACAGGCTTCGCTATTCGCAATTAAGCAAATCACTCGTCGCAGACTTGCAACAATCAATTATCTGCCGCCGCAGATTCTCATCCTTCACGCACCGCCACTCCCCGCCTTTGCGAAGAAATATCGCAGTATCAACAACATCCGCGACTATGCATTCAGCACCACCATCTGCGCTACGCACCTGGACAGCGTCGTGCGTGACCTCTGGACTTGAGAATCTCCTCCTAGTGTATACAAGCGTACAAACACCGGTTTCGTCGTACTCTCGGACACCATGTGATGGATATCTGCAGCATCTATTCCGCGCATATACCCGATCTCCAAGTCCAAGAACGCTTTATCGACGTCATTGGACAGAACCGATCCTACGTTTTCGGCAAGAAGGCCCTGCAAAATGCCATGGGCATCAGAGCCTATGGCAGCCAACGACAGAACAGCAGAAGAAACGAGCAAACATACCTTCATCTCAATGTAACTCCTCACACAACATTTCTAGCTATCTTGAAGGAGGAAGAGGCCCCCTTGTTTTTTTGCTTTGACAACCTGGATTCGCCCAATCACGAGTTGTAAAATATGCAACGCCATCTTCAAGATTTACCGCTTCAGCATTTCGCGCCTGGACTTCATTATCCCCATACCCATGATAAACCGACGAATATGCAGTAGCTAGTCCATATGTATCAGGATTTCCGACCATAGTCTTCAATCCCCATTTGCCGCCCGACTCATCCTCGTCTGCAACGAAATCGGAGTCGGAATCATAACCATCATCGCCCCCTATGTTTATTATCTCACCTTCTATTTCTATTGTCACAGGAGGGATGTATTTATCAGAACCCACATAAGATTTATGGATTTCCATATGCTTGAGTTCATGTTTCACAGTAGCAGCTACAGCTCTCACCCCCCATGAATCTGCACCTACTTGAGCAAATACATCTTGCTTAACAACAGTTGCAATACCATTATCATCCTCTTTCTCACTAAAAAATATCCCAATAACATTCTTTGCGTAGGAACATTCAGGCGCACTTGGTCCAAGTATAATTCGCAAATTTGCGAAATCAGTCCGACCGTCAAAAGAGTAATTATCTCTGGAGGAAGGATCATATACCGCATTCTGCGGTATGCTACATACCTCACCTTCTTTCCAATAGAAAAACCAATTGGGACATGATCCACAACCATCCCCACCATGGCAGGCTGGGTGATTAGCTGCAGAAGCATTAAAAAACACCTCGTACTCGCTTGAATCGACACGGATTCCATCCACCGATATAGAAGCGACCTTCTTGCCGAAGTCGGAGTTGTGCTTTGGCAGTCCGGTGAACGTCACTTTCGCCACCAGGCTGTCGCCATCTACAGCCGGAACCCCGCCTGGATTCCCCTCGCCCCACGCCATCTTGGAGTCTCCTATGGCGCCAACTGTAAACGCGCATTGGTCCTTCACCCGCAGCGCCATGCCCTTTGGCGACGCCACAGCCTTCAGGTTCATTGTCAGAACACCTGGATCGCCTCCCGAATACGTAAACTCGTTCTGCCCGTCCCCTGAATCAACCGGACCCGAAACGGGATCGCCCGCAGGGGTGACGAGCCTGATGTTGTAGACAGAGTAGTTGGCCAAGTCCACGGCACCGCTGTTCTTGTGGACTATCATGATCTCCCCGTCGCGCATATCCCACGAAAGCCCGTGTCCATGCAGAAGAAAAACACAATCGTCTATTTCGGCGGCAGGATAGTCCTTTTCCTCCACCAAAACCAGCGTGCCGTCGGAAAGCTTCTCGTACAGCTCGCCGGCACCCGAATGCGTAACCGTAACCGACTCATCGGACTGTAGGAGTCTCGGCTTGCATGAAAACGAAACGGCAAGCATCTTCTCTCCGCCTGCTTCAGAAATTTTGCCGTCCTTGTCCGCGACATACGGGAGGAACGCACCTTCCGTCTCTTCCTTTTCCTCCCCAACGCCGCCAATCGTTACGTCAACCTTGACGATTGTGAAGTTCGTGGTGCAATTAGAGGAATCGGACACACCGTCTGCGTTTTCCACTGTCGCGGATACAGTCAAGGACTCGGCGAGGAATGCGACGCTGGGCTCGGTCTTGTTCGTGGCGCCGTATGTCACGGTCTTGCCGTTCTTCTCCCCGGTGAACTCGCACTTGCCGCAGTCTAGCCATTCGTAACTGGCCATTGCCGCATCGGGGTCGATGATTGCAGACGCCTTGCGCTTGACGTGCTTGCCCTTCATTGCGTCCGTCATATTGAGTCCGACATAGTCGGGGCGGTCGATTGAGAGTTCGTACACGTCGATGAGGGCGTTGGTGACACCGCCGCAAGTGCATCCCTCGCACCTGTTGGACGCAACGAGGGAAAAGAGAACCCCCTGTTTAAGCCCCTTGGTCAGCATCCCCGACCATGAACTGGAATTTGTCGAACAGCCGGGTCCGGCAGCGACCCAGT
>SUVZ01000484.1 GCA_015061765.1 Lentisphaerota bacterium | reverse complement strand
CGCCTTGCCGCGGAAGGAAAGGATCGGTTCCTTCGGCTTCACGACGGAGCCGTCGGGCTTGTGGATCACGACCTTGATCTTCGGATCCACCGCCTTCATGACGGCCTTTGCGACAGTCGCGCCGGCGACTACGCAGCCAGTCCCCTTCGCGTATATCTCGCCAGTCGCGACGGCCTTGGGGTCGACAAGCGCCTCGCTCGTCGCGTCGCACCACTTCGACTTGCGCGCGTCGAGCGCATCGGCAAGATCCTCGTCCAGCGCGAGCCGTACGGCTGCGCGGGCCCTCGTGGAAAGCATGACGTCCTTCATACGGAAGAGACGTCCCCTATGCAAACCTCAGGAATTCCCAATGCTTGTAGATCATCACCGTGAGCGTGACGGTGATGGCAAAGGCGATCAGCCCGAACACGAGCGCGGTGGTTGCCGCGGACTTGCTGATGTAGCCGTGGCGCGGCGCTGTGGTATCTACGGGCTCGAGCTTGAACCTGTCGGCGATCGCGGCGCCGCCGGCGCCTTCGCCGCCTGCCGGCTTCTTCATTGGCTTCTTGATCTTCATGCGCCAATTATACCTAAAAAACCCCGCGGAAGTCAAGTGCGGCACGACGACAAAAGGCTCGCGGCGATTTTGTTTCTCACGAGGTCGCGGAGAACCTTCTCTCCATCCTCTCGCATACGCTCTAACTATCCCCACATGCCCCATCCACCATGCATTATCCCTGCCGCTACTCAACCACAACCCAACTGCTACACAACCACTTCGCAACCATCATATCACGCTCCAACCACGATTCAACCATCCTTCGTGTCGAATCCAAGAACGATTCCGACTCAACTATACTACATCCCTGATTCTCCAACTCCGCCAACAACCACAGCCATGTCGCGTACTTCGTCATCTGTGAGCGCACGATTGTAGACGGTCACATCGTCGATCATGCCGGAATAGCCGACGGAGAACAGGGACATGCCGACAGAAAACATCGACAAAACTAAAGTCAAACAATTATTCATAACATTCCGTGGGGCATGTCCCCCACCTGATCTACCTCAACCCCGTTTCCGCCCCTTCCATCAGCACTTCCGGCCGGGCGGCGAAGGCGCGCTGGTCGGCGGCCTCCACGGGCGATTCTGGCCTTGTGCCCCATTCGCCGACCCAGGTGTTCACGAACGCGCTGCTGACGCCTTCGGCAGTGGCGGCACGATGGAGATAAGTCCAAAAGTCTTTTCGTTTCTTTTGTCCGCCCGACTCTGAAATGCACACTACCTGCCTCCGCTCCTTCGCAAACGAGGTCATAAGCCGTAACTTGCGCACAGTCTCGGCGAGCGCCGCCTCGGCCTTTGCGTCGTCGCCATGACCTATCGAGTAGTCGTCGATTCCTATGACGTCAACGTACTTGTCGCCCGGATAGTAGGCAAGGAACGTGTTGTTCGCGTCGCCCTCATTGCCAAGGTTCTTCCATGTTCTGTCAGGCGTGTAGGCGAAGAGTATCTGCCTGGGGCATTTCGCTCGGAGATAGTCGGCCTCCATCCGGCAGAAGCGTCGGAATTCCTCTGTCGTGCACCAGCCACGCCCCCACCAAAACCAATTGCCGTCCATCTCATGAGGATAGCGCAGAATTACAGGTATCTTCTTCCCCGTCTTTTCATCGACAAGTCCGTTGAAGAAATCGGCGACATTCTTGAGCGACGCCATGTACCATTCCCTTGGATTTGCGAAGGGCTGGCGGTATGACTTCCCATCGATGGCCCCGGTTCCGCACGGCACGCCCGTTCCGTCGAGTATTTGCCTTATGACATTGCGGTTCTCGCCGTCCGACTTGAAGCGGTATGATGCCGCCCTAAAGCCGTTTGTGCAATATGGATGATCCATGTGCCAGTTAAAGACCATGACGCCGCCGAAGTCGTGCCACTGTTTCTTGATTGTGGCGGTCATCCCCGCCCTGTTGACCTTGTAGTATCTGTCGGAGTGCCAAGTGCCGACAAGTGAAGCCAAATCGGCGTAGTTCAGAACGGCCCTGCGTCCGCCCGCGCACTTCTGGTATTCGCATTCAAGCTTCACTTCGTCGAGCGGCTTTGGCAGAAACACGCCGTCCTTCTCTACCACATTGCGCATGTCGCCGTTCCATCCGCCGTGGTTGAGCCACGGATACGTCCAAGCCCAGTAGTAGCGCGGCGACTCGCCGACGGCGAGCAGCTTCGCCTTGAGATGGTCGGCGGGTGCGACTTCTTCCGCGAACGCCAAGCTGGCGCACACAAGCGCCACCGCCGCGCACAAGCCGCATGAAAAGCCCTTTCCGTTCATCTGCATTTTATGAAACTACCGAAACACCATATTGCGGGAAACGGTGGTCTGTCGTCACGACAACCATGTTGCCAAGCATCGCCGTCGCGATTATGAATCGGTCCGCCGGATCGCGATGTATGTCGGGAAGTTCCGTCGCTCTGAACATGACTTCTTCAGACAGAGGCACGAGCGACAGCGAATATGCGTTCATCAGCTTACGCATAAGCGCCCTCGGATCAAGAGGAAGCTCTATGCCGCCTTGCTTCCATTTCAGCGATATCTCCCATTCCGAAATTGGGCTGACATACAGCATGTCCGCCTCGCGCATGGCCTTCATCGCAGAGCGCGAAAACTTGCCGAACTCGCCGTTCGCAAGCCTGAGGACTGCACACGTGTCAAGCAGTAGCGGACGCATCGCAAGCCTCCCAATCGGATGACGAATCATCGAAAAGGTCGCATTTCACCTTGATCTTTCCGGCGAGTCCAGGTATCGGCTTGAACGACCTTCGCGGTTTTTCCAGAGGAACCAGTCTGGCAACAGGCCGCCCATATCGCATTATCGTAAATGCGACCATGTTCTTCTCCACCTCGGAAACAAGGCTTGAGAAGTGCGTTTTCGCTTCATTTACATTCATTGCCAACGGCATTTGCGACCTCCTGTCCTTTTGCGAAGATAGTTTACCAAATCTTGGTTTGTTGGTCAACTACGCCACAATTGCCGTGCCGCACTTTGTGTTTTGTGACGTTTTCGCCTTTGTCATGTGCCACGCGCAACATCATTTTATCATTCCTTTTACAAACATCTCAAGATTGGGAAGACCGGCGGCTCCTATGGCGGCTGTCCGCAGACGCAGAGGATCGGCGGCAAATCCGCACGACAGCGCAACTACCACAAGCAAAATATTTGGAACTACTGCAAATTGTAGACGAACGGGGCTGTACGGCCCCGTTCGTCTACAATCGCAGCAGTTCTAGTTGAGAGGGTTGAAGATTAAAGAAAGCCATAGTATCATTGGGTTTCTTGCACAA
>SUVZ01000483.1 GCA_015061765.1 Lentisphaerota bacterium | reverse complement strand
GTGACAGTGTTCGATGCAGAGGTTGAGATCACGCTTCTCAAGCAGGTGGAGGAGCAGGCCGTCAGGACCGCCGCCGCGCTTCGTCAGGTGGTCGGACTCTTGCGCGAGGTAAGGGATTTGGGCGGCGCACTGAAGACGGTGCGCTCCGACGGAAAAACTGAAAACGAGGAAACGAAATGAAAAAGACATCAAAGAAGGCCAAGGCGGAAATGACGCCGCAGGTCGCTAATAACGCAGTGGATCAGGACAGGGCGACGGCGGAGATGCTGATCGGCCAATACAAGGTGGTTGTTGCGGCCGAATCGGCGGCGTTCCGCGAACGCATCAAGTTCGGCGCGATGCTCGCGCTGTGGGAGCGCTTCCTGGGCGAGTCGAGAGGGCGCGGCAAGGATGGCGAAGGCCTGAAGGGCTGGCTGAAGGAGCATTGCCCGGAGATCGGGTACAGGACGGCGATGACGTACAAGAGCTTCGCGAAGATGGCGCATGCGATGCTCGGCGGCGGGGAGATGGCGCAGGCGGCGATCCTCGGTCGGACGGAGGTCGTCACCCCGGAATCCAAGACCGTGCCTGTACCCGCCAAGATGATCGACAGGTGCGAAAAGCTCTTCGAGGATGCGACGAGCCGCCGCAAGCTTGAGCTCATGTACTGCCGCACGGTGCAGAAGATGGCGCTCGACGACGCAAAGCGCAAGGCGAAGAAGGATGACGGCGAGGAGCTGTCGGACGCAGATGCGGCGACGGTCATGTGGCGCGACGCGATGGAGATATTCGAGCTGAAGCGCAGCGCATTCTGTTCGTCGGCGAGGGACTTGAACGTCAACGTGGCGAAGAAGTTCCTCGAGGAGCTGAAGATGCTCGTCGAATCTCTCACGGAACGCGTCAACAAGGGGTGACGTCATACGGTGCCTGTAGATGGGGAGCGTGCAGAGAGACTGGATCGTGGAGATGGAGGAGGCTGGTCAGGTGACGAGCCTTGAGATGCAGCACTATGTACGCAAGATGGGCACACAGCTTGAGTTCAACGCCACAGAGGTCGCGCTCATACTTGGCTACCAGAGGGCGGAGAGCGTCTATGCTCTCTGCGAGGCGGGGCGGATCGGCTATCTGAGCAGGGGCAAGGGGAAGCACCGCTACTACATATTCCCCAGGGCGAGCGTCCTGAAATATCTTCAGGAAAGCTGCAACAGAATCTGAACACACAACCATGAAATGAGGTACAACATGTCACAGTCAACACAGGCCATGAAGGACTACGCCAAGCTGGAATGCGTGGACGACTACGCGGAGCGCAAGCGCATACTAGGGCTGAACCGGATATTCAGGGCAATCAGGGAAGAGCACCGCAATGGCGGACGCATACTCGAACTGTTTGCAAAGTACCAGCGGATGTACGGACTCAAGGGGCTCAAGCGCAAATACTATCTGTGGCTCGAAGCCGAAAAACACTCTCTGGGCGAAGGGGTGATCGCGCTTGTCGACGGACGCAAGCTGAAGCGTCCCGAAAAGGAGAACGTATTTCTGAGGGACTTCAAGAACTATTGCGAGCGAAACAAGAACTCCGGCGGATGTCGCGAGGCGCACAGGCAGATGTTGAGGGACTTCCGTTGCGGAGACGTGCAGTTCTCGTTCGGCACATGGCGCGACATCTGGCGCGTTCAGCATCCGTTCGAGGAGATGCCTGCGGCATGCCCTTCGGACTGGGTTCCTTTAGGCATGACATATCAGAACCTGTGCAGCCACTATTCAAGGGAGAAAGGCCGCGACATCGCCCTGGAGTGGAACCGGCGCGGAATGTTTGCGGCGTCGAAATTCCTTCCGCCGGTGCTTCGCTCGCGCGTTGGGCTGCATCCGGGTGAAGTGTACCAGTCGGACGACGTATGGCACAACATCGATGTGTACGCCCCCGGTATAAAGGGGATATTCCAGCCGCTTGAGTTTACCACGTATGATGTTGCGAGCGCGTTCAAGGTCGGTTCCCTCATGAAGCCGCGTACGATGAGGACCGATCCAAAGACGGGGCGCGAGATACGCGACAACTTGAAGGAACAGCAGTTCAGGTTCGAGGTTGCCGGCATCATGTGCAACACGGGCTTCTACCGTGGCGGCGTCACATGGATCGGAGAACGCGGCACCACGAGACTTAACGACCGTGTACTGGAGCGCATTGCCGCAGTTCCGGGCTGGGGCGGTCTTTTCAGATGGAGCGTGTCTGGAGTGCTGAACAGCCCGGCGCACAAAGGTCTATTGATCGGCGACTGCGGCGGCAATCCGCGTATGAAGGCTCTGTGCGAATGCAGTCACAACATCCTTCATAACGCCTCTGCGGGGCTTCTCGGCAACCGTGGACGCGACGCCGCACACATGCACGAAAGCCGGACGGCCACGGTCCGCTATACAAAGGAGATGATTGCGCTTGCCAGCAGGATAGATCCGGCGCTAATTCCGTTCCTTCAGCTGCCGATTCTTGAATGGAAGCACTACCTTGCGTACTTCGGAGCAATAGAGGCGTCCGTCATGGACAGATGCGACCACAGCCTTGAAGGATGGAGCGACAGGGAGGTTGTGGAGTTCCGCCTGAAGGAGACGGACGGATGGCTTCCGGTCAATGAGATGCTCTGCATGGACGGTGCGGAACGGGCGGCCATAAATGCGCTCGTTGCCCGGAACCCCGAAAAGCTCATGCGCAAGCGGAAGATGTCACGTCGCGAGGCTTGGGTGCAGGGACTCCGCGACCTTGTGAAGTGGCCGATTTTCGACGCTTGTGCATTTCTCGATCCGGGAGACCGGAAGAAAGGCATCGCCGGAGATTGGCGCAAGGCCACGGTCGGACAGGACGGCACCATATCATTCGTCGATGCGGTGTACTATCCGGGCGAGCGCAAGGTCTATCTCGCGCAGTACCGCGACCGCAAGGGAACTCCGCACAATCTCCGTGCAGGCACTGAAGTCTGTTTCTACTGGTGCCCGACGCTCCCCGGGCAGATATGGATAACGGATGAGCGCGGTGCCGAGAACTTCGGCGTGGCGCCGGCTCTCAAGACCGCCGCATGGGCCGATCCCGAAAGCATCAAGGTTGCGGTCGGGCAGCGGCAGAGGCAGATGGCGGAGCTGATGGCCGATACCAGGGCGCGTCACGCCGATAGCCATATTGCGCGTGTTGCGGCCGAAAATGTAAACCGCGTACTCATCAAGGAGGCGGAGGCGGCGAAGATCGCCGGATCGAGGAGCGACGGCGAGGGGTACAGTCTTGAGGACTTGGCGGGAGCGGATGAAGCGGCGGTATCGTACGCGGCGGCGGATTGCGCCGAGAGCGACGCC
>SUVZ01000482.1 GCA_015061765.1 Lentisphaerota bacterium | reverse complement strand
TATCGGGAGAAGGCGAAACGGTTCCATCCGGACACTCTCCGCGCTCAGGGTTTGACGGATGAGGCCATTGCAAAGGCAAATGACCAGATGGCCCGCGTGAACGCCGCATGGAGTGCAATCAAGCAGCAGCGGCATTTGTGATTGGACCAAAGGCAAGTGTCCGATCAGCCATGACCACGCCTGCCCCGTTCACGGATCCGCACAGCGCTACAGTCTGCAAACTGTCATCTGTTGCCGATGCCTGAGTATGGTATAATCTACGGCCATGGAAGAGATAAGAGTTCGTTTCGCCCCGTCGCCGACGGGGAAGGTGCATATCGGCAATATCCGTGCCGCAATATACAACTGGCTGTTCGCCCGTCACACGGGCGGCAAGTTCCTCCTTCGCGTTGAGGATACCGACCTTGAGCGTTCCACGCCCGAGGCCATCAAGGCGCTCTTTGAATGCATGGAATGGCTGGGGCTCGACTACGACGAGCCGGAGTTCTACCAGACGAAGAACGTGAAGCGCCATCTTGAATGCGTCGAGAGGCTGCTTGCTGAAGGCAAGGCCTACAAGTGCGAGCGCACTTCGCGCGACGGAAAGACCGGCGAAGTCGTGATGTTCCGGATGCCGAAGGAAGGTGTCATCGAGTTTGACGATATTGTTAAGGGGCACATGGCCAAGAAGGCTGAGGACATCCAGGACTTCGCGATCGTCCGTTCCGACGGTTCCCCCATCTTCCATCTCGCCAACGTGGTGGACGACATCGACCAGCGCGTGACGCACATCATCCGCGGTGACGACCATGTGGAGAACACGTTCAAGCACATCGAGCTGTTCAAGGCCCTTGGCGCAACGCCGCCGAGGTATGGGCACCTCTCCATGATCGTCAATGCGCAGGGCAAGCCGTATTCTAAGCGTGACGGTGCGGCTTTCGTCGGAGAATTCCGTGAACAGGGCTATCTTCCCGACGCGCTCTTCAACTATCTCCTTCTCCTCGGATGGAATCCCGGCGATGATCGTGAGGTTCTCACGAAAGAGGAGATGGCCAAGCTGTTCACACTTGAGGCTGTGCACGTCACGGCGGCGAAGTTCGACATCAAGAAACTCCAGTGGATGAACGCCGAGTACATCAAGCGCATTCCGCGCAATGAGTTCATGACGGAGCTGAAATGCCGCATCGAGGCGGGAGGCTACGATCTTTCGTCCTATACATCCGATTCCTTCAACTGGGACATGCTGGTTGATCAGCTTCAGGTGCGCACCAAGTTCCTGAACGACATTCCCGGAAACTGCGGATACTTCTTCACAGACGACTATCCCTTTGACGAGAAGTCCGTCGAGAAGCGATTGAAGAAGGATGGGGTGAAGGAGCTTCTTCTCGATCTTGCAGACCGCTTCGAGAAACTTGAGAAGTTCGATGCCGCTTCCGGAGAGGCTATGGTCAAGGAACTTTCGCAGGGCAACGGAATGGGGCCATGGGTGCATCCAATCCGCGTTGCCGTGTCCGGCCGCATGGAGGGTCCGGGCCTCTTCGAGATGCTCGAGCTCATCGGCCGGGAGCGCACGGTTGCGCGTCTGCGCAACGCCGCCGAAAAATACGCGCTTTGATGGATGCTGGACCGGATGGGTTCAGCCGCATCACAGATATGAAAAGATTGCTGTCCATACTGCTGTTGCTGTCATGCGGTGGGGTCTTTGCCTCCGATATCGCCGTTGTTGCGCCGGGGGCTGGATTTGGGTTGAGCCTTGGACGGCACATTGTCCGTTGGCTCGGCATGAATGGAGTCCCCGCGGATTTTGTCGATGAAAAGACGATTTCAACGGGGCTTAAAGACAAAAAGCTGGCGTATCTCGTGATGCCGAAGACCGCGCACCTGCCTGCGATCGCTTCGTTCTCTGCGCGTGGCGGCAAAATGTTTGCGTTTTATTCCGATTCGCCCAAGGTGGCGGCGTTCTTCGGCGTGAAGATGGGGGCGTACAAGAAGGCGAACGGCAGCGGACAGTTCTCGAAGGTCGTGTTCGGGAAAACGGCTCCGCGCGGCGTGCCGTCCGAAATGGTGCAGAGTTCCGCAAACATCTTCACCGCATTCCCTGTGCAGGGACGGTCCCGCGTCGTTGCCACATGGCATGACAGGGCCGGCAGGCCAACAGGTGACGCCGCCGTTCTCGCGTCGAATGTAGGCTGGTGGATGACGCATGTCCTTCTTGCGGATGGTGACGAGAAGGCAAAGGCTCAGTTCCTTGCGGCGGTAGCCGGAGCGAGCGTTCCGGGTGCATGGCGCTATGACGAGTTCGTCGCAAAGCGCAGGGCGCAGCGCGAGTCGGACCGCCTTTATGCGATTGCGCAGAAACCGAAGTCCGGTGAGATACGGGCAGTCTGGGAGCATTCTGGGCAAGGTCTGTACCCTGGCGACTGGCCGCGTACGTTCCGTGAACTCCAAAGATACGGAATAACCGACATCTTTGTGAACGTTGCCGGAGCGGGGTTCGCCCACTATCCGTCCAAGGTGCTTCCGCCCAGCTCGACGTTCGCCCAGCGGGGTGATCAGCTGGCGGCATGCCTGAGGGCTTCGGCGGGAACGGGGATAAGGGTGCATGCATGGATCATGTGCTTTACTGGCACACGCGGGTCCGCTGCGCGTCTCCGGATCTTTGCGGAAAAAGGCTGGCGCGTGCGCGACAGGAAGGGCGGGCTTACGGAATATCTCGATCCTTCAAATGCCGAACTCCGTCAGTATCTGCTCTCTGCCGTTGACGAGGTCGTGGGCAGGTATGCGGTGCAAGGCGTACATCTCGATTTTGTCCGCTGGTATGAGGGGTCCAATCTGCCGAGGAACGCTACAAGGCCGGTTGGACAGTTTGTCGCGCAGGCGCGAATGCGGGTGAAGGGTGTGCGTCCGTCGGCTGTATTCTCCACGGCTGTATTCGGCAAGTATCCCAGCTGTGTCGCGGCGGTCGGTCAAGACTGGGAAAGCTGGCTTGATGCCGGGCTTGTGGATTGGATGGTGCCGATGAACTATGTTGAAGATGGATCCAAATACGCGTCTCTCGTCGCACAGCAGTGCCACACTCCGTCTCATGCGAGGAAGATTGTCTCGGGGATCGGCGTCACAGCCATAGAGTCAAGGCTCAATGTTCGTCAGGTCATCGACCAGATAAGGACAGCCCGTCGGCATGGTGCCGCCGGCATTGCATTCTTCGATCTCGACTATACGCTGGTAAACGACATACTGCCGTATCTCAGGCTGGGATTGTTCAAGCGTTGACCGATCGGATTGACCGAGAGTGCGCCACAGGCATGTCCATCGGAATTATGGTACAATTAGGCGCAAATGGAAA
>SUVZ01000481.1 GCA_015061765.1 Lentisphaerota bacterium | reverse complement strand
TGACGAAGCGCGGATTCTCGGACATGACCGGTGTTGCCGCCCAGTTTGATCCGACGCTCAAGTTCATGACCGATTTCTTTGATGTACGGCAAATGCCGATGTATTTTACCGCTGTAAGGAAGCCTGCGACGCGATTCGATTGTGCGAAGGGCGCGGAGATTTTTTCTCATCTCGTTTTTGTCGATCCCGCCACGGGAGATCGCGAGAATGTTACGCCGAGCGGGGTGAAGTTCAAAAACCCGCTTGGCGGCACCGTGGTGACTGTCGCCTATTCGGTAAACCAGTATTGGGCGTATCTGCATTCCGAACAGCGTCGCGACTACTTCCATTATGCACTTTCATTGCTCGGGCCGGATGCATTGGGTTATGCACTCATGAATCCGCAGCCTGCACAGTGCCTTGTCCGGCTT
Source organism: Lentisphaerota bacterium (assembly GCA_015061765.1). The sequence continues at coordinate 2,926 of SUVZ01000481.1, read as the reverse complement.
GGAAAGGATAAAGACGTGATTGCGGTGTTTAATTTCTGTCCGGATCCGATGCGTGGTGTGCAGCTGAAATGTCCCAAGGCACCGTGTGCTGTCGAAAAGCTTGGTGATGATGGAACATGGCGGCAAATCGCCTTGCGGGCTGCCGGGGCGGATGTCTACGAGATAGCAGATGAAGTGCCATGTTGCGGAGCCCCGGTATATCGGATAAGCAAGCAGTAATGTCGCGGGTGAAATTACAATATGAATAGATATGTTTTCTTTCTCTCCCTATTGTTTGGACTGATGACAACTGTAAGTGCTTCAGGTTCTGATAAGGGGCTTACTCACGGACTCAGGTTCGATAAGCCTGCCGCTGACACTGATGTCGGCTGGGAACAGGAGTCGATGCCGTTAGGCAACGGATGGTTCGGGGCGAGCGTTTTTGGAATTCCCGGAAACGAGCGCGTCCAGATTACGGACAATACGCTTCTCATTGATGGAAAGGCTAACGGTCTTGGTGAGTTTACCTGCGGACCAGGGCTTACCAGTGCAATGGACATCCGCTTCAGATTTGGTCATACCAACGTTTCCGATTATGCGCGGGGTTTGGATTTTGATACGGCACGGGCGTGGGTGAAATATGTTTCCGAAGGAGTCGGATACACCAGAGAGTTCTTTGCAAGCTATCCGGCTCGCGCACTGGTTGTTAGGCTTGCCGCCAATCGCAAGGGCAGGCTGTCGTTTTCATTGAATTGCGAACATCCACGGGCAAGGGCGCGAACTGAAAACGAGCCGGAGCTAAAGTCCGGACGTACGTGGGAGGTTCGCACAGTCGGAAATGACACGATCGACGTTGACCAGCATTTCGAACACTACGGCATAGACTATGCGACAAGACTTTCGGTTGAAACGGATGGACGTGTAACTGCATCCGATGGGACTCTTGCCGTTGAAAACGCATCGTGGGCGAATGTGTATTTCACGGGAAAATCCAATTACTGCATTGATTCAAAGGTTTTTCTGGAAAAGGAGCCGTCCAGGAAACTGTCGGGTAATTCTGCTCCGCGTCCAGACTGCGAGGCGCTGCATGCGGCTGCGCGGGCGAAAGGATACCGCGCATTGAAGGCGGAACATGAACATGACTTCGGTTCGCTTTACGGAAGGGTCGTGCTTGACCTTGGGGGCACGCAAGCAGACCGTTTGCTGACTACGGACCAGCTCAAGGCGAAATATCTCAAGGGTGAGCCGTGTGCTTATCTAGAAGAGACGTATTTTCAGTTCGGGCGCTATCTGCTCATAAGTTCGTCACGTCCCGGCACGATGCCCGCCAGTCTGCAGGGGACTTGGAATGGATTCTACTACTCGCCGTGGGGTTCAGGATACTGGCATAATATCAACGTGCAGATGAACTATTGGCCGGCGTTCTCGTGCAATCTTGCAGAATGCTTCGAGGCGTATGCAGCATTCAACAAGGCATTCCGTCCTGCGGCAAGGTCGGTCGCCGAGAGGTTTCTTGCGAAGCATGTCCCTGAAAATATTCCGCAAAAGGGTGAATCTCCCAATATTTGGGTGACGGGATGTGCTGTCTATCCGTATTGCTTGCTTGGAATGCCCGGCGGCAGTTCGGGCCCGGGAATGGGGGGCTTCACGGCCAAACTCTTTGCGGACTGGTGGGATTATACTCGTGATAACCGCATTCTTGAAAGGGATGTATGGCCTGCATTGTCTGGTGTCGGTGATTTTCTGTTGCGTTCCACGCGTAATTATGACGGAAAGCGTCTGGCGGTTTTCTCGGCATCGCCTGAAATGCTGATTAATGCCGAAAGGTACATCTATCCTGACTGCGCCTACTACAATACTGTCGGTTGCGCATTTGATCAGCAGCTGACAGATGAGACGTGTCGCGATGTGTTGCGTATAGCTGAGGCCGTCGGGACTAATGATGCGGTCGTGGCCGCGATGCGGGCTGCCGAAGGAAAGTTTGATCCCATTCAGATCGGGTGGTCTGGACAGATCAAGGAATACCGTGAAGAGAACTATTATGGTGAAATCGGCATTTACCGTCATCGTCATGTCTCACAGCTTATGGCGCTGATGCCGGGTTCCGCAATCAACCGCAGCACGCCGGCCTGGATGGATGCGTCGCGTCGCACGCTTGAAGAGCGCGGCGACTGCGCGACAGGCTGGGCGCTCGCGCACCGGTTCTGTCTTTGGGCGCGTCTTGGCGACGGCGAGCATGCGCATTTGCTTTACAGACAGCTTGTCGGTGAGAAGACGTACGGCAATTTGTGGGATGTGCATCCTCCGTTCCAGATAGACGGAAATTTCGGCGGAACGGCGGGTGTCGCGGAAATGCTGCTGCAAAGCCATGCCGGAACGGTTGATCTCCTGCCGGCCTTGCCAAAGGCTTGGGCGAAACGCGGTTCCTTCAAAGGACTCCGTGCGCGTGGCGGCTATACGGTAGACTGTGAATGGCGCGACAGCAAGGTCGTGCGACATGAAATCAAGGGCGGCTCTTCCAAGCCGGTTGTCACGATGCCGCCGGTTGCCCCCGTCGGGGGCGCTCCGGCTGATATAAAGCTTGATCGCAAGACGATGACGCTAACATGGAAGGGGACAGGCCCTAAAGCGCGTTACAGGGTTTTGCGCAACCGCAGGAGCGAGCCCAAGTATGAGACACTGGCGGAAAACCTCGCGGAATGCGTTTTCGCCGACAAGACGGCGAAATTTCCCGATGAAGACTATATCACCTACAAAATTGTCACAGATGGAGGCGCCTCTGCCTTCAAAACGTTTTCCCGTGCGACAGAACTCGACAAGCAGCGGTATCTCAATATGATACGTGCCCGCGGGGGTGTCGAAAAAGGAGCTCCGTGGCTGCCGACGACAAAGGCTCCCCCGCTGAAGATTGAAGATCTGGACTGACGGAAATGGTGTATAATTTAGA
>SUVZ01000480.1 GCA_015061765.1 Lentisphaerota bacterium | reverse complement strand
TGGATTCTTGCCGTTGCGTGCGCATGGCGAACCCTTCCGCGATTCAAGGCTTTACTTTAACGCGAGGCAAGAGCGAAGATGTGACTGAAGGCGGCGCTTTTCATGCGACGGCTTCAGTGTACTCGTATTACGCTGTTGATTGCATAATCACCAACAATATCAATGTTGTGGCTGTACAGAGAGGCGGTACGACCATCAGGTGCCGGTTTGACAAAAACAATAATTCAGCTGTCGTGAACGGTCGCTCTGTCGGAAGTGTCATTCGCGCCACCACTGCATTTGACGGCAATACAGGCCAGGCGTATTTCTGCACGATTGAGGCCAATACCATTGATAACAGCAATTATGTGTATGGAGGATGCATTTTCAAAAGAGATGAAAATCTGGCGTTCAACAAAGCCCGCGTAGTAGGCTGTTTCGCGCATAGAATGGAGATCAATGGAGCGGGAACAGCAGACTGTTCCTCTGGAGATGCCCGATTTATCCGTGGCGGCACAGACGGCAATTATGGGCTGTATTCGAATTCTCAGGCTATCGGTACTGTTGGACTTGGTTTGCTGGATTCGCTAGGCCCCTATGCAAGGTTGGACTTTGCCGGAAATACTTTCAATGTTGCAGGTTCTGGCGTTACCCCCGGCGCCTGGCAGTATCCCTCAGCGGTAAGAGGCGATAGATTCAAGGTTGTAATCAGATAGAGATGATGTATAACCCGACTTTCCACATTCGACCTTAAGTTTGACTTTTTTACATTAGCATCCCATTAAGGGCATGAAGGGATGTTGTAGTCATGAGTTTTGGCTACATTCCAGTGATTTTGAGCAGTTTTTGCGGTGGGTTTAAAACCCTCTAAACAAGCAGGATCCGTAAACACCCCATTTTAAGGGGTTTTACGACCCTTCTGTCCCATTGGGGGCGTTGGCGAAGTTCAAAAGAGGCTGGAAATAAAGGCTTTTCGTGCGTGGCATCCGTAGAATCACCGCCCCTGATGTCCCATAAAGTTCCAGAAGCGAGAGAAGTTTCCAGAAAACATTCTCTGCCATTTTGGGATCTCGTTTCATGTTTGCGTTTGAAAGCGTGTTGCGACGGGGAAGTTCAAGCCCCGCCCTGTTCCACTCATATTCAATCGCCTTGGCAATGTCGCAAATCCCATTGAGCGACTCTTGCCTGGAGAGCTGAACCGTGACAAGTGTCATCAGATGGCTCCATGGATCAAATGCTCTCCACTTGATTTTGAGGTCTTCGGCGGCATCGTTTACGAATTCACGCGGCACGAGCGTTGAAATTTGGCGGAGGATGGTGTATACTGCGCGCGAGCTTTTGAGGTGTTTGTGTTTTTTTGCATATGGGGTATGTTACCCCAAACCAACCCTCAATTGCAACACTCTTGCATCCATTCAACTAATGAATGGGATGCTAATGTAAAGGAATAATATTTATGAAAAAGTCGGTTTTGGCTATCGTGGCGTTGATCAGTGCGTTTTTGTTTGCTTCGTCTGACGAGACGCTCAGGGCCGCGTGGTTCGTCAAGAATATTTCCTGTAAGGTCGGTACTCCTCTTGCAGGATACGGACCGAACGATATTTCGGTCGAGAAGCTTGACGACCTGCAGCTGCATGGCCTTGCATTGGATGACGGACGAACAAAGACATTGCTGATGAGTTTTGATCTTGTCGGCATGAATGCCGATCTGATTCGCAGAATACGTCATGCCTGTGCGGAAATTCTCGGGGTCAAGGATCAAAATGTGATGCTTTCTTGTACCCACACGCACGGTGGACCTCATACGCGACGCTATTCCAAGAAAACGAGCAGCTCCGTTAAATCTGACTCCTTTGCGCCGGCCGAGGATATCGATGACGAATATGTCGCATTTCTCGAGGCTGCCACCGTGGATGCGGTGAAGAGGCTCGTTGCGGACGGAAAGTGGCGAGACTGCCGCGTGGGGTTCTTTTCTTCGCAATGTGATGAAAACCGCAACCGTCGGTACACCACGGTGGAGAACTGCGCATCGTTCAACGCCCATCGCCGTGCGCTCCACAAACTGACTACCGGGATTGCCGACAAAGAGTTGGGGACTGTAGCGCTCCTTGACGCAACGACATACGAGCCGCTGTATGTGATCGGCAATTATGCCGCGCATCCTCTTGCGTCCCATGCTCCTGGCAGGGGCGGTCTGCGCATAACCTCTGATTTTCCAGGATTTTATAGGCGGTATGTGGAAAGGGAAACCGGAGCGACGGCGATGTTTGTATCGGGTGCATGTGGCGATCTGGTGCCCAAGGATGACGAGCTTGGTGTCAATGCCGCACGAAAAGTCGGAGAGAACCTTGCTATGGCTTCGGTTGCCGCAATCATAGACATCAAACGCAATGACGGAAGGTTTGTGATTCAGAAGCCTCGTCTTGGTGCGAGTATCGTAACGATGGAGAGCCGTTTACGCGCACCTTATCGGAAAATGTTTGGACGAGATACGGAAAAGATGGAACTGCAGGTGCTTTCTATCGGCGATATCGCATTTTTAGGGGTGCCGGGTGAACTTGCAAACGAGCTTGGACTGGAGATCAAGTGGCATAGTCCGTTCAAACGCACTTTTATTGCGTATTGTGCAACAGACTACTTCGGTTACATTTCGACATTGAATCAAGTTGCCGCCGGAGGATATGAGCCGCAGAGTCAATATTTTGCTTCGCGTGACACGTTGCGTCTCGTCGCGACGGCTCAAGACGCGCTTCTGTCCGTGCGCTCTCAGGTGTTTCCTGAGGATTGCACAGGGGAAGACCCTTACCCGGATAATCTTGCTCTACCGCTCGTCAATCTTCCAGGCGGCGTCAAGGCATCCAAATGGCAGAGGGGTGCAAATAAATGAGTTTCGGTTCTAAAAGGCTGGAGTCTCTGGATGTTCTGCGGGGCTTCGACATGTTTTTCATACTGCTGCCTGACCCTGTGCCGTGCATAGTGGTGACATTTCTTGCGATGTTCGGTCTGGAGCAATTGGGGTTGAGCTTCGAAAAGAGTTGTAATTTTATCTGTAAATCGGGCGTTTTGTAAAATAGCGCTGTTTTGGAGGTATGTAAGATTTCGTCCACACCGTAATCTTGAGAATCAGTCCGAAGCGTATTCTCATTGGTCTCTGCGAAAAGGCATCGGGTGCGGTACATATGATATAATTTGAATCATGATTGATGGATTTTCTGACAGGGCTTTGCGCAGATGCGTAATTGTTTTCGGCTGCCTTGCCGCGCTTTCGTTTGGCGCGGCCATGGCTGTATTTCCGGGCGGTGCGTACAATCCTGCGATGCGGATGCTCAGCACATTGGGGCGCAGTGCAATTGCCGGAGA
>SUVZ01000479.1 GCA_015061765.1 Lentisphaerota bacterium | reverse complement strand
TAGATGCGGGATGTCCGGTACAGGATGTATCTTACGAAAAGCTTTCAGCCCGGCTTGTTGCCGACGGGCAGGTCATTTCATGGAAGTGACAGCGGTTTTAGAGCAAATGGAGGTTAAAATGAAATCAGTGCATAAGAGTAGGAAGATGTTAAGAAGTTCAATTGACGACATTTGCCGCCTACTTGCCAACATTAGGCGGCAAACTGCGGCAAGTAGGCGGCAAAATGAACCACTGCAAAGGGACCTTGTAGCATGAACATACGCAACATATGGAAGAGGATCAGCGTAGAGACCTGCATGGAGGTGGTGTCGGGATAGTTCCAGACCTCCATTGAACTGATTGAAGTGTTGGAAATAGCCGTGACACACCCCGAAAGCTTTCCTTTATGCCTCGCCTTGATAAAAGATTCATCCTGGCTTTTGATGTGGTCGTACATCATCCAGAAGAACTTCTCCATTACGACAGGGGCGCGGGTGCGAATGGCATTTGAGAGGGGGCGGGGATATGATTTTATGCAAATAACGATAGATTTACCATTGAAGGCGACACTGTTGTTGTGATACCATAGGAACCAATAAAAGAAAGGATTCTGTCTTGCCTATGGGATAGCAATATTTCCCAACCTTGGTAACAAACGTGCTATATTGATTGTCACAGAAAACGAAATATCCGTATGCATCGTGTCCTCTGGACTAAAGATGGTAATTCGGTTGAGGTGCATCTCCTGCATAAGGGAAAGACCGTCCACTTCGTAAAGGTTGCGCTTGATGGTGCTGTTTCGACGGGGGCATACAATGAAGATACCGGAAAGAAGGCTGATGGTAAAAAAAGGATATAATTATAATTAATAAGGAACTAAAAGAAAATGAAGAAGATTGTCATGAGTTTGGCAGTGTCGTTGGGCGCGATTGCATTTACATCCCCCAATGCTTTTGCATCGATTGGAACGGTTGCATCGGCGAAGGGGAAGTCTGCCCTCGATTATGTGGATCTTTTCATAGGAACAGAAGGCGCCGGAACGCAGTATGGCGGCGTTCAGCCCAATACGTGCGTGCCGTTCGGTTCGTTCCATCTTGTGCCGATGACTCGTACCAACAGGATTGGGCGGCTCAGCTATAATGCAGCCGACGAACAGCTTGACGGCTTCATCCTCACCCGCCAGCCTACGATATGGATGGGGGACTGGGGCGAGGTTCGCGTATTCGTAAAGCCTTCCAAGATAAGCGAGATCAAGGCCGCGCCTTACCGTACGGATGTGAAGACCGCCGACGGCAGTGCATATTCCCTTACCGCAACCGCGCATGCGGCATGGATTAAGGGTCTGTCCCCTGAAATTGTAGCCACGTTCCCCGAATGCGGAGTGAACACAAACCGAATGGATGCCAAGTACGGCTATCCTCTCAAGAATTTCGGCGGCTGGTGGTATGCCGACAAGTCTGTGCCGGGAGAACTCAAGATCGGGCTATCTCTCATCTCCGCCGACCAGGCGAAGGCGAATCTCGAAAAGGAGATCGGAAAGCTTTCGTTCAACGATGTTGTTGCGGCGGCGAAGGCCGAGTGGGAGAAGATGTTCTCGCGCGTCCAGATTGATGCGCCGGATGACGTGAAGAAGATTTTCTACACCGGTCTATACCGTACGCTTCTTTTCCCGCGCAAGATTGATGAATTCGGACGCTACTATTCCGCGTTTGACGACAAGATTCACGAAGGCGAGATGTACACCTGTTTCTCGCTCTGGGATACGTATCGCGCGGAGCATCCGCTTCTTACGCTGATTGCACCGGAACATGTGGATGGAATGATGCAATCTCTCATAAACATGCAGAGAGAGGGCGGATGGCTGCCGAAATGGCCGAATCCTTCCTATACGGGAATCATGTGCGGTGCGCCAGCCGAGGTTGTGCTCGCTGAAGCGTATGTGAAGGGCTTTCGCGGATTCAATCTCCAGCAGGCCTATGCGGCGGTCAAGCGCAACGCCACACGTCCACAGCACATTGATACGGTATGCGACTGGAAGGACCGTGGAATGTTCGGCAGGACTCCTGAAACGCGCGGCGGCCTCCATTCATACATGACGCGCGGCTATGTGGCTTGCGACATAACGCGCGAATCGGTGTCCAGAACGCAGGACTTCGGCATGGCCGACCGCGCGGCGGCTATTCTTGCCGATGCCGTTGGGCGTCACGAAGAGGCTGAGATGTTCCGCGCCCGATCCTTCAACTACAGGAACAACTGGTGCGAAAAGGAGGGACGCTTCCTTCCCCGCAAGGCCAACGGATTTTTCGTTCCGCGCTCGCAGCTCGCGAAGCCGTACCGCGACTATTGCGAACAGTCGCCTGAGACCGCAACGTGGACCGTTCCGTACGACACTGACGGTCTGGCAAAGCTTCTCGGCGGAAAGCAGGAGGCGGTGCGCAAACTCGATGAATATTTCGATACGCTTTTCTGGCTGCCTGAACGCGGAAACAAGTCCATTCACGGCAATCAGCCATCACACCATACGTCCTATCTCTACAACCGCTTCGGCGCTCCTGAAAAGACCCAGCGGCGAGTGCGTGATATCATGACCAAATCCTACTCGACCAACCGCAAGGGATTTGACGGCAACGAGGACTGCGGACAGATGAGCGCGTGGTACATCCTTTCCGCGCTTGGATTCTATCCTGTCGATACAATGTGCGGAGAATACGAAATAGGTTCTCCAATGGTCCGTTATGCGAAACTTGAAATCGGTGCGCCTTTCAAGTCTGCGACATTAGAGATCAAGGTGAAGAACTATGCCCCTGACCGTTGGCGCGTGAAGCGTGTGTCGTTCAATGGGCGGGAGCTCAAGGAGTTCCGCATCCGTCATTCCGACATGATCGGTGGCGGTGTGCTTGAATTCGAGATGGACGATGGGGAAGAGCCGCAAAAGTTCGTGGTGGTGGAGCCTGCGAAGGAATTGCCGGTTGTGGCAGATGTCGATGTTGTGGTGGTCGGTGCGACCGTGCCGGGCGTCGCAATCGCAGGGCGCGTGAAGGAGGCAGGGCTTTCGGCGTTTGTCGTGTCGTCGCGTCCCTATCTCGGCGAGGATCTTGCCGGCAAACTGCGTCTTGATGTCGGACCACTTGATTACAAGGGCAATATCTGCGAACTGCTGCGCCAGCTTACGCTTACTGCCGGCAATCCGGCGGTTCCGTTCGGCGGAATCTCACCGTTCGCGGTGAAGACGGTGTTCGACAATTATCTTCTTGGGCGTGATATTCCGTTTCTTACGTGGACGTATGCTTGCGATGTTGTGCGCGACGTCAATGGCGCTGTGGCGGGAATCGTAATCGTCAACCGCAACGGACGGCAGGTG
>SUVZ01000478.1 GCA_015061765.1 Lentisphaerota bacterium | reverse complement strand
TCGGATGCCGTAGAAAGCGTCTCCTCGCCCTCGGCAATCCTTCGCTGGAGGGTCTCGAGCGCGGACTGCGCCTCCGTGACGAGCATCTTGCGCGAAAGCGGCGATGCCACCGATGCTCCGGGTTGCCACACTTCATACATGCCGTCCGCACGGCGGATGACGCCGTCGCGCGTAACGAAAGCCGATACTCCGTCCAGCGAAGCGGCATTGAGAGCATCATGGCTTTCGGCCACATACATGGAACCTATCAGAGCCTCCGCCGCAGAACGGAAGGAATCCTCCACCTGGACGACATCAAGAAGCCTCGTCATGCCGGGCTTCGCCGCCACCGGCGCCGTACGCTCCGCGTCAAGGCAGATTATGCGGGCGCTTCCTGCATCGCCCTTCACAAGAGCATCTACAGCCGCAGTGGCGGCGGACACATCCTTGACGACGACTGCATCAAGCCAACTGCGCAACGCCGCCTCGATCGCGGTGCGGTATTCCGGCGGCGCATCAAAACGGTCCGCAAGCGAACCGAGCACCGTTCCCTCGGGAAGATTGAGCTTCCCCTCGAGAAGGGCCTGCGCACCTGCAGAGAACGCTGCGGCTGCATCCTGCGCATCGTTCAGATAATTCAGCTCTGCCTCTTTGGCGGCGGCCTCCGCCTGCATCTTGCCGAAATTCGCGCGGAGCTCCTCCACCTCGTTCCTGAACGCCTCGGCTTCGGACGACTTTGCTGAAACGGCATCGGAAAGCTCGCCTTCGGCGCCTTGCGCCGCCTCAAGGCGCGCCATGACGTCAGCAAGGTTCGCGTCCGCCGCCGCAACGGCCTCCTTCAATTGCGCAGACTCTGAGGTCAGACGCTCCTTCTTCAAGATGGACTCGCGCGCCTCATATTCGAGACGTGCGATCGTATCGCGGATCTCGGCGGCCTGACGGTCGCAGATCGCAGACTCCGAACGCGCGTTCTGAAGCGCAAGGCGCAAGGTGTCGATGCGCTGCTGGGATTCGTCGAACGCCGCCTGTGCGGCATCAAGTTCGGCGAGTGCGCTTTCCACTCCGGACTGAAGAAGCGCGGACTTCTGCTCGAGAGAGTCGAGCTGCATGCCGGCCTCTTCGAGAAGACGCCTCGCGTCCTCGATTTCACGTCCGTCACGGTCGGAGAAGGACCTGTATTCGGAGATTCGCTGCGTATTGACCGCAATCATCTCCTGCGCACGGCGATAGCCCGCCTCTGCGGCGGCGGCCTCGGACGCAAGAGCGCCCAGACGCTCCTCCGCCGCGTGGATCTCCTGATGGAGACGACGCCCCGCCTCTTCGGCGGCGGCTACGGCGTTGGCGGACTCCTCGATCAGATTGTCCGTCTCGACACGCTTGGCCGCATTCAGCTCAAGCGCGAGATCGAATGTGCGGATTTTATTGCGGGATACGAAAATGTCGAGACCGCGCACCTCGTCGCGCAGCTCCTTGTAGCGCTGGGCCTTGCCCACCTGACGCTGGAGCGAGCCGATCTGGCGCTTCATTTCGCGCAGGACGTCCGCCTCGCGCAGAAGGTTCTGCTCCGTCTGCTCGATCTTGCGGATCGCCTCCTTGCGGTCTGCCTTGAACTTCGTGATTCCGGCGGCCTCCTCGAACACCGCGCGGCGGTCCTCAGGCTTGGATGAGAGGATCTGGTCGATCTGGCCCTGGGCCATCACGGAGTAGGACGTGGTGCCGATGCCTGTACCCATGAAAAGACGCTTCACGTCCTTCAGTCCGCAACGGACCTTGTTGATGAAGTATTCGCCGCTACCGTCTCGGTACACGCGGCGCGTGATAGTGACCTCGTCGTATTCGGTGCCAAGCTCCTTCTCGCAGTCGGCAAACGTGATTGACACTTCACACAGGCCAAGGGGTTTACGCGTGTCAGTGCCGTTGAACACGACATCCGCAAGCTTCGTGCAGCGCAGAGCCGTGGGACGCTGTTCGCCAAGCACCCAGCGTATCGCGTCGGAAACGTTGGACTTTCCGCATCCGTTGGGCCCCACGATGGCAATCATGCCAGGCTCGAAAGTAAGCCTGGTCTTGTCTGCGAAGCTCTTGAAGCCGAGTATGTCGAGTTGCTTTAGATACACGCGTACCGATCTCCGATGAAAAATCTTTGTTTAAGCACATATTCTACCAAAACGCGCCGACGTACGAAAGCCCTTAATTTCTGCCGGGGTATTTGGGCGGCGGTTCGGCGAAGATGTCGGACTTGGCGTCCATGCCCCACTTGTCCTTTATCGCCACCTTTCCTATCGCGCCAAGGAAATCCGCGGTGGGGTTCACGCCGCCGTCAAGCTCGAGCTTCACCCTCGTGCCGTTCGCATAGGAGAGATTGACGTGCATAGGAATGCTGCCCGGATTTCCGGCTGCAAGCGTTGCGATTGCCTTCATCTTCTCCTCGAGCTTCGGATCCTCATACACGAAATCCACGTACAGACTGTTCGCAAACCTGCATATGCCCTCGGAAAGCGCATATGCCTCGCGGACAAAGAACTGCAGTCCCGCCTCCTCCGCCTGCGTTTCGCGGTTTGTGCGGTGCATGAGCTCGCCGCATATGAGAACCGGGGTCTCGACCGCATCAGGCAGCCAATCCGCCATCTTCGCGTACGTCTTCGCGAACGCCAACGCCTCCATCTCGCTCCGGCTGTCGTCAATCATGAGAATCGCCCAGGGCTTAGGCTCCTCGTTCGGCTTCTTCGGCTTGGACATCCTCACCTGACAGCTTTTGAGCAGGCCGCCAAGACGGACCGGAACCCTCAACGGCTTCGGGGAATTCACCTCCTCCATGAACGGAATCTCGGGCGGCGAATCTATCTTGAACGTCGAAAGCGTGTCCAGCACATGCTCGAACGCGCCGAGCGGATGCCCCGTGAGATATATCCCCATATATTCGCGTTCCGCACGGTAGTTCTCCATCAGCGGCCATCGAGGACAGTCCGCAAGCTCGGAATCGGATGCCGTACTTTCGACACTCGCATCCAGGACGTCAAAGAAACTCGCCTGCGAGCTCGCCTTCTCCTTGGCGAGACCGACAGCCCGCTTGATCGCAAACTCCACATTGTTGAAATAGCGGGCACGATGGAACGAAGGATCGGCGGCGGCGAACGAATCGAACGCTCCGCATCTCGCCAGATGCTCCAGCGCTCGCTTGTTGATGAGAGGCGAACCGCGCTTGCCGTCCTCTCCGACAGCAACCACAGACCCAAGGCGTATGCAGAAGTCCATGAAGCCTTTGTAGGGGCCGTTCTTCTCGCGCTCCGCGACGATCGCATCGGCCACACCGCCACCGACGCCCTTGATTCCGGCAAGTCCGTACCGTATCGCCTTCTCGCCCTTC
>SUVZ01000477.1 GCA_015061765.1 Lentisphaerota bacterium | reverse complement strand
TCCACAATCTCCACTGCGGCGCAGGGCATATCCACACCAGGGCTGATGACATGGGCGTTTACTATGACTGTTTTCATTATGTTTATCTCCTTGATACGCAAGACATGAAAATTTCCGTCAATTATACCACAACCGGAGAACTGACAGAACACGAACAAACCTGACGAAACAGATCAACGTCCGGAGAAGAACTTGATCAGACGCTGCACATGGGCGGCGCACTCGTCGATTATCGGGTCGGCAAGCTTATCCGGCGGCACGAACGCACCATTGAGATCGCCGTACACCTTGAGCGTGGACTTGATGTATGTATCGAGGAACTCGGTTGCGATATTGACCTTGGCGATTCCTGATTCAATCGCACGTCGAACATCAGCAAGAGGCGTACCTGACCCACCATGAAGCACAAGCGGAACCTCCGGTATCGCATCGGCGATTGCCGCACAGCGCGAGATATCGAGCTTGGGCTCGGCCTTGTAGTAGCCGTGCGCCGTTCCGATAGAGACAGCAAGCGCATCGACTCCTGTCTCCTTCGCAAAGGAAACGGCCTCCTCCACATCAGTCAGCGCGGTTTCATCGCCCTGGGCGACATGGCCGATCTCGCCTTCACAGGTTGCACCGAGCGCATGGGCATAGTCGGCAACGTGCTTCGTCCATTTCACGTTATCCTCGTAGGAATCGCGAGAACCGTCATACATAACGGAGGTATAGCCCCATGCGAGAGCGTCCTTGGCCTGCTTTACCGTACTGCCGTGGTCGAGGTGAAGCGCCACCGGCACCTTCCCACGGTATGCAAGACGCTGAAGCATACCGCAAAGGTCATATGCCTTCCCGGTATCGAACAGACGCATGTAAAGCTGGATTATGACCGATTCGTTCTCGGCCTCGGCCGCCTTGAGCACCGCTGCAGCTGTTTCGTAGTTCGTGATGTTGAAGGCGCCGACCGCCTTCTTCGCCTTGCGGGCTTCGCAAAGCATTTCCTTCATGTTTACAAGAGACATTTCATATACTCCTTTTCACTGCCACCTCTCACACAGGCGGGATGATCATCAAGAAGACTCACGACGAACTTCTTATGCCCACCGCGCCCCAATGAAAAACCACCTCATTATACCATAAATTCGCGCAACTACCGCCATCGCTTCTTCTCTGAGAGGAAGAAAAAGCCTCCGCCGCCATAGAGCCGAACCTTGATATGGTCGTAGCACGGTTTCTTCGAACGGCCGAAAACTGCCTTGCGGAATCCAGGCGCATCACCTTTCTCGCCATGAGCGATGAACTGGCCATCGACGATGTCATCCGATTCGCAACGCCTGCCGTTTGCATCGAACATATCCACCTTGAAGCGGTAATAGTCGCCACCCATCGCCACAAATGTGAAGGGGTCGCCTGACGATGCAAACGACAGCGAGAACTGCTTGCCACCCAACGGAGCCACTACGCACTTATCTGACCTGACATCAATCGCCATTGGAACAGATGTGCTGTCAATGCGCAGACGCGTTCCCCATTTCGGAGGAAGGATCTTGTAGAATCCCCTGCTCTTCGCATTGAATACAACCTCCGTGGACTTATCGCTCGGCGCAGGGATTCTCGTTTTCTTGCCGCCGACTTCCGGAACGATAACAAGCGGCTCGGTCGCCAATGCACGTCCAGGCACCGCATTCACCTGGCGTATCATGAACCTGCACGGACCCGCCTTCTCAGCGAAGAACACTACAGGCGTTTGGTAAAGGATAGTGAACGGCTCGGTATCGGCAAATTCGCCCGGACACGTATCACACACCTTGATATCATCAATCGAGGGCATCTTGACGACATCAGGCAACAGCCTTCCATTGTCAAAAACAGGCAGATTGCGCTCCATCCATGCGGCATCGATTCTTTCGCTGCGCTTCACGCCATTGGACGAAATAACCGTCACATCGCCACGAACATCCACCTCCTTGCCCATGCCTTCGCCTTTGCACTTGAACCATTCGCCATCGTCATATACCGTGAGATTGCCGAAATCCAATCCGCACGGCCTTCCATATCGCGGATTGGACACACTGATCTGCACAGCGGAAGATTTAGATGCATTCGTAAGCACCGTATCGACAAACTTCACATCGATAGAATTGGCAGGTATCGCAGCAAGCTTTACGTTCGCATGACGCGATGGCCCGAACTTGCAGTTCAGGTAACGGATCAGTCCCGTGACATGCTCCTGCCCCTTTCTGTTGTCGCATGTGACTATTGCGTCATTGCGGTTATCCCAAGAGCGGCAATTCTCGAAAGTGATATCCACCGGACCCGACTTCTTGTTCAGCTGAACAAGATACGTCTCAAAACCGTTGCCTGCGTTTCCGAAAGAGGTGCAGTTACGGAAAACCACGTTCTTGAGGCTCTCACTAGCAAGATCGGGCTCAATATCAAGTCCAGCCTGAGGCGGAGTTCCCTGGGTATTGGAGAGAACCGTATCCTCGACAAGAAGGTTCCTTACCGAAAACACCGACATTCCCTGACGATGATTGCCGTCGCAGACGCACCGGCGAATCGTTATATTGTCTCCGCTGACACCGATTCCGTCTCCGCCGGACTGGAGAAACTTCAGTCCCTCAACCAGCACATTCTTGCTTCGCACGATTCTGAGCGCATAGCGCCATTCGCTCTTTTCGTACGGCGGCTTCTGATAGTCGCACTTCCACATCCTGAACGCAGAGCCCTCGCCGCCACGAAGCGTTACGTTCGTAACGCCGTAGAGCTCTACGAGATAATCACGCTTATGACGGAACTCACCGCGCTTCGCGACCAGCTCCACACCTGGCTCAAGCACGAATTCGATGTTCGACGGCATCTTCAGTGGTAGCGTGTACCAGGGTCCCGCCTGTCTGTCGAGCGTGACCTTCTTCGCGCCGGAAGCCAACGCCTTCCTGATGAATTCCGTTGAATCCGCAGGATCGTAGCCAAAATCCGAAACCTTTACCGACTCCGGCGCCGCCTGCACACTTGTGTACAACATTGCCGCCATCATCGACACCACAAAAAACATATTCTCTTTCATTGATCTTCTCTCTTTACCTGATAACCATCATTGTTCCGCGAATCCAACCACCGCGCATGATCTCGGAGGTGCCGCCCGCTGACGCAAACCGCACCGGAACATCTGCCGAATCGCTCACAAACCTGAATTCATGAAGCCCTTCGGAGAAAGTCTCAACGCTTCCATCCACATCAATCGAGAGCGCACCGCCTTCTGGAACCTTGAAGCGGACAAGATATGTGCTGGAGCGTCCCGAACCGTTGCTCCATCCGCCCGAAAGCGTCGCTCCATCCGGCACAAGCACTGTGCGGTTCTGGCTCTCCTCCACAGAATTG
>SUVZ01000476.1 GCA_015061765.1 Lentisphaerota bacterium | reverse complement strand
GCCGCATTTCCGCGCACTTCAAGGAAAAGGGCTTCGACGCGAGCGTAAAGTACATCGACCCGAGCTACATCATCCGCAGCTGCCCAGCGAAGGGCACCGACGCGATACGCTGCTACGAGCTTGCGCGCGCGGCCGTTCACGCGGCCATGGCGGGGCGCACCGACTGCGTCGTGGGCAACATCGGCGAGAGTTTCGCGCTCGTGCCGATCGCGCTTGCGACGATCGAGCGCCAGAAGCTCGACACCGACGGCCAGTCCTGGCGCAGCGTCCTCGACGCGACCGGCCAGGAGTTCTATTTCAACGGCGTTCCGCGCAATCTCTTCGCAGGCGACGCGTTTGCCCCTTAAGTTTTTGACAGGATTGACAGGATTAACAGGATTTTAGCATGGAGAACAGGAGAAACAGGAGTTTGGGGTCTGGGGTAAAACCCCAGATATTCTCCTGCATCTCCTGCCCTACCTGCTTAAAAAATCTTGTAAATCTTGTAAATCCTGTCTAAAAAAATCTGAAACCTAAAAAACAAAAATAGCCATGAAAGACCTGAAGGAAGCATACAAGACGATTGAAGCCGATCACTTTGCGCCCGCGATGGAGATTTCGTTCATCGACGGCGCGAACCGCCAGACCTTCCGCTACGAAAAGGTGACGTGGAACATCGGCGGCGAGGAGAAAGGGCTTCGCTACGGCGAGAACCCCGGCCAGGAAGCCGCGCTCTACAAGCTTGTGAACGGCAACCTCGTCCTTGGCGACGTCGAGATGCTTCAGGCGGGCCAGTACCTTGCGTCCGTTCCCGAGCTTCTCCAGTCCGGCAAGCATCCGGGGAAGACTAACGTCACCGACACGGACAACGCGCTCAACATTCTCAGGTACCTGATGGACAAGCCCTGCGCCGTCATCGTCAAGCACAACAACCCGTGCGGCGTCGCGACGGGCTCCACGCTCGCCGAGGCGTACTTCCGCGCGAACAAGGCCGACCGCCTCGCGGCGTTCGGCGGCGCGATAGCGCTGAACCGCGACTGTGACATGGAGACGGCGAAGCTCATCGTCGAGAACTACGCCGAGGTCGTCGTTGCGCCTGACTTCGCGCCTGGCGTAATGGATCTTTTCGCCACGAAGAAGAACCTGCGCGTCTTTCGCATCAAGAACATGTCGCGCCTCACCGACTTTGTCGCAAAGCACGTCGTCGATTTCAAGTCGCTTATTGACGGCGGCATTGTCGCGCAGACGTCGTTCAGCGCGAACGCGAGGAAGCCCGAGGACTTCATGCCCGCCTACTGCAACCGCAAGATCACGAACAAGGCGACGGGCGAAGTGACATTTGAAGAGCACAAGATCAAGCGCCTTCCGACTGCGAAGGAGTACGAGGACCTCGTGTTCGGCTGGCTCGTCGAGGCGGGCGTCACGTCCAACTCCGTCCTCTACGTGAAGGACGGCGCGACGGTCGGCATCGGCACGGGCGAGCAGGATCGCGTCGGCGTCGCGGAGATCGCGCGCGACAAGGCGTACACGAAGCACGCCGACTGGATCGCGTGGGAAAAATACCAGCTTCCGTTCAACGACCTCCGCCTCAAGTTCGGCGAGGACGACGGCGCGAAGAAGCAGGCCGAGATCATGGAGCAGACGAAGGCCGAGAAGGGCGGGCTTCCCGGTTGCGCGATGGTCTCTGACGCGTTCTTCCCGTTCCGCGACGGACTCGAGGTCGGCATCCGCCAGGGCATCACGTCTGTCGTGCAGCCTGGTGGCGCGATCCGCGACTGGGACGTCATCGACTGCGCGAACGACGCAGGCGTCGCGATGGTCTTCACCGGCCAGCGCAGCTTCCGCCACTAAGACGCTCGGCGACGGCCGAAGGCACATTATGTATGCGACGGCGCGGCAAATCCCTTGCGATTTCGTCCGCGCCATAATCTTAATTTTGCCGCGGTTGAGATTAGGGGCGGCATTTGGTACAATTTGCGCACGTTCAGAAAGGTCTAATCGAAATGATTGTCACCATACTATTATTGCTTGTAGTTGTGAGCATCCCGGCGTGGTGCAGGCGTCGCAATGTCGGCATCATGACATGGACATTCCGCATGATTCCGCTGTTTGCGGTTATTGATCTCTTTATTGGCTGCCGTTTGTCCGGTTTTGCATGGATGATGGGCCTCGCCCTCTTTTCCCTGATCAGGGGATCGCTTTTGCTGGCCGGTGCTGTGCTGCTTCTGCTTCTTGTGATATGCGGCATGATCGTGTTCTGGCCGGGTTGTCGGTTGAAGATGCCCGGAAACAGGTTGCCGCGCGGGATTCTCTGGGGTGCTTATTCCTGCTGCAGCATTCTTATGGCGGCTGGATTTGCATTGTTCGCGGTGGCATCCATTTCCGCAATTTGGATGTCCTGGCAATTCCGCGTCATCGACTGTCGGTATGCGACCAAGGGCGAAATGGATGGCGGTTTTCGTCCACATGCATTTGCCAGATGGCTCCCGCCTGGCGTGAAAGACATCCACTATCGAAGCGAGGCGAAGTTCGGCCAGGCAGAAGAGCGGCTGACCTGTCATTGCGAAGAGGCTGATTTGGTTCGGTTTGCCGTCGAGCACTCATATCCGCTGGCGACGAATTCGTTTATAATGCTGGACTATCCTATACCGGAGCAGGGGATCCCGCAATACGTGCAGGAACAGATGGAAAAAGACGCCGAAACGCAGCAGAGGCTTGTTTTCGGCGAAAGGCTGCTGCCTGCGCGGTTCATATCATTGACTCAAAGTCATGCGTTTGACGGCGGGGCCAGTGGCGGCAGCTGGCGAGTCATCCTTGTGCTCGACCGGGATACGGGTGAGATGTCGGGCTACCACTGGAACAATTGTCTGTAGTGTGCACTACTTCCTGCGGGCCTAAAGCCCGACACAAAACGACACGGAAGAATCCTTTCCGTTACTGCAACTCATCGCTACGACTGATTTCGTGAGCTTTCGTGGGCGCGCGGGGTGCGCCCGACAATGATTGTTTCGATGCTCCATGGCGGGGGATTTATGGTATAATTCTCACCTAAAGCGGCGGGAGGCCGCCGAAGGAACGAAAAAATGATCGACATCAAGAAGCTGAGGGATGAATTCGACGCGACTGCGGCCGAGCTTGGCCGCCGCGGAGTAGAGATAGAGAAACTGCAAAAGGCGAGGGACCTCGACGCGAAGCGCCGCGCCCTTATCGCCGAGACCGAGACGCTGAAGGCGAAGCGCAACGCCGCCTCGAAGGAGATCGGCAAGATCGCGGCTTCCGGCGGAGACATCGCGGCCGCGAAGGACGAGATGCGCAAGGTCGGCGACCGCATAGCCGAGATCGACAAGGAGCTCGCGCAGGTCGACCACGATCTCCGCGAGACGCTTCTGATGATCC
>SUVZ01000475.1 GCA_015061765.1 Lentisphaerota bacterium | reverse complement strand
TACGGAAACTGCAGCCCGACGTCGTGATAATGGATCTGATGATGCCAAAGTTGAATGGAGCTGATGCGACAAAGCAGATTCTTTGCGAATACCCAAACACAAAAATCATAATTCTCACATCTTACGGGACCTCCGCCGACCTCGCCCGCGGTGTGGCAAATGGTGCCGTAGGCGCACAGATCAAGGACGCACCGCCAGAAAACCTCCTTGCCGCAATCAGATCAGCAGTTCAAGGGAAGACGGCATACGCATCGGAATTGAAGCCCTTGCTTATGGAACCGCCGCCGGAACTTACGGATCTTCAGCTGAAGATGCTGGGCTCGGTGGTACGCGGCCTTTCCAATACCGAAATCGCCACCGAGTTCGGGCTCTCCTTGATTTCAACCAAGCGAAAACTTGCCGCAATCTTTTTGGCGCTTGGTGCCGCCAACCGTGCCGAAGCCGCAGGAATTGCACTTCAGAAGCATTTGCTGAAATTTTAGGAACAATTGACGGCGGGATGCATTACTATCTCCAATCTCTAATTAGAGAAGGCGACTTCCCCTCTCACACATTCACCTTTCTCGCATACTTATCCAATTTCCCACAACTGTAATCATCTACCATCCGCCGTATTCCGATCGAAATTGCAGATTATCGCAAGGCGGAGGAAAGAACAGATACTCCAAAGACAGCTGCGGTCTCGGCGCGAAGTATTGTCGGGCCGAAGGTTGTCGGCGTCGCCACTGAAAGAAGTTCGTTCAGCTCTGCCGGGGTGAAATCACCTTCCGGACCTACATACAGAGCGAATGATCTCGCCGAGGCATCATCAGTCAGCCTACGCTGGACGGCGTTCAGCAGATGTTCCGGCGGCGGATCGACAAGCGCCCCGACGAAACAGGCACACTCCCGCACCATGGCAAGAGTCTCTTTGAAATCCTTCGCTTCACATATTTCCGGCAGCCATTTTGCGTCAGACTGGCGTGCGGCGTCCTCTGCTATGCGTTGCCAGCGGTCGCGCTTTGCGGCGCGTTCTTTGCGGTCAATCCGGACAATGCATCTGTCGGATATGACAGGAACAATCCGAGTAACGCCAAGCTCAACCGCCTTCTCGACCGTCCAATCCCATCGAGAACCTTTTGTTACACACGCGAAAAGCGTAAGCTCGAAAGGCGACCTCGATGAAACGGAAATTCCCCCGTCCGCAACAAGAGGCGCGGAGGCAGAGGCTCCGCATCTGAAAACGCGCGAACGCCCCGCTCCATCAAAGAGCTCCACTGTCTCACCCGGCTTTGGACGCAACACCTTCAAATGGTGAGCGGCATCCTTCGGCAGCATTACCGAATCGGATTCAAGAAGTCCCGAATCAACCAAAAGCCTATGCATAGCCATTCATAAACCTCATCAATACTTTTTCCAGAAAGACAGCCATTCCGCTATCAAATCCTTCTGCATTTCATCCGAAAGAACAGTCTTTACCGCCTCAGTCCGGCTACGGGTGCGCACAAGAGCTTTCATCAGGTCTGCGCGAAGATTCTTGAATGGCTGAAAACGCACTTCTGGAGCTCCGACCTGAAGAAAATATGCAATGGACCACGCAATATGATATTTCAGAATGCGTTCTTCGCTGCTTCCTGAATAGAAATCCGGGTAATCCATCTCAAAAAACGACTGAAGCCACTGCGCTATCTCCGAAGGATTGGACTTTATCGCTGCGACAGCTTCTGGGACTGCATCAAAAACGATTTCTCCATCAAGATTGAAATGAGAATGCTCAAAAAGGACTGCATGCCCCTCATTGAACCATGCAGGCGACTGGATCATGGAACAGGCATAGTCCAGATGCTGGTGCAAGGCCTCATGCCAAACGGTGCGCAGGAGCGTCTCAAAACCCTGCTCTGGGCAGTACAGCACAAGTTCACGATGCTGCGGGCTCCATAACGCCGCCGACCATTTCATATCCAGCCCGACATACGCAAGGTACTCCTCTCGGGAATCAAATATGCGAACCGCTGCGATATGCGAATCATCCGAAAGCGGCGATGGAAGCATCTTCCTGTACTCCGCCTGCATCACAGGCAGGCCATTCGTCAAGGCGGAGATGAAGTGCATCCGGGATGCATCCGTCATGTTGTCCACCACAACAACGTTTGTGGCTGACGTAAAATGCCAATCAGAATAATTGATCACGTTGCGGCGGTAATCCTGCGCAAGAAGTTCCGTCTCGCTTTTCGCGGAATCCCTTTTGTCCTTTTTATCCGGCTTGACCCATTCAACATCATCAAGCCAGACATCCATCTTTTCACCCGCCTCCGGATCGTCGGAAACGAGTGTCACAAGATACCATTCCGAACGCGTCTTCCCCTCGACACGAGGACGAAACGCATACACAAACGCATTCTCGTTTGTCGTCGAATACAGCCAAAGTTCTGAAAGATTCTGACGCTGAGACCTACGCGGCTTGATTCGCTCATCCACATCGACAGGAGACAGCACATAGACCGCCTCATCAAGCGCATCCAGATCCTTTGCGCCCAGTACGGCTCCGTCAACAAGCGGCGTCCATTCCTTGCGCGTCCGGCTATCTACAGATGAGCCATCGGTAAGCTTTCTCAAAATTCTGCTTACGGAAAAACAGTTTCCAAAACGGTCGCGCCAACGGGCTCGGATTGTTTCGGAACGCCACAGGTCAAACACGTCAAACCGATCCTCAAGATGAAATCCATTCCTCTCGCTCACAAGAAACGCCGTGGCGCGAGGCATCTCAAGCGGCTCCGCTTTTGCATTGGCCAACGTGGCGCATTTCAGCGAGAGATCAGGGAATTCCTTCGGGGGCTGGAATATCAGGCTTCCGAGGAGGAGAATATGGACTGCAACTGCCATGAGAGAACCGATCCGAACAGTATTATCTGCCAGGAAATGTATATCCACGCGAGGAGAATCGGGAAGAATGCGAAAGAGCCATACAAAGCGGAACTGTTCGCTACGCCAACCTGCGCAATTATGCAGACCCTGAGCCACAGCCCGAACGCCAACGCTATCACTGCCCCGGACAAAAGCGCCCAACGAGTCTCCACCCTACAGAACGGCATGAACTTGTAGAAGAAACCGAAGCCTAGCGCAGCAAAACCAAATGTAATTACGAAAGAAACGAGTTTAGAGAACAAGACCGCGACAAGCATATCCATGAACCATTTCGAATACGGAATGTAGCCGGCTGCACTCTCCAAGACATTCTTGATAACGCTCAAAACAGGCATGGACAGCGCAAGAGCGGCGAGAACCGGAGCAACAACAGTGACAAGCAGGTAGAGGACGCACCGTTTCCACAAAGGACGCTGACGTTTCACTGCCCAAACCTCATTCATGGAGGTCTCAACCATTCCGAAGGTGGAGATGAC
>SUVZ01000474.1 GCA_015061765.1 Lentisphaerota bacterium | reverse complement strand
GCGCGTTATCCTTAACGCGCCGCCAGTCCGTTTCCAGTCCGTGTGCCGCCCGTCAGAAGCCCGTGGGCCCGTCCGTGTGTAGTCCGTTTCCCGTCCGTGGCAAGTCCGCCTCGTGTCCGTAGCAAGCGCGCACAGAGAACGAACGGCGAGCGAACGATGCGCGAACGCCTAACGAACGCAGCCGCGCCATCTTCCCCCGCGCACCAACGACGAAGGTTCGCTGTCCGCCTCCCCTCGCGCCGTAGCTGGTCCGTTCACGGCAGATGCATTGTTCATTTCACTTAAAGGATGCGAACTGCCTGAAGAAGCATTTCAGGGTCTGTTCCCGTAATTTCTAGAGGTGGTCTTTAGCTAATCCCTAAGATAAACATGACGAATTCAAGACAAGCACAGACTTGATCTTCGCATAATTATCGTCTGTAAATCGCTCCAACCGACCAGCAAGATTCCGAACACAAGCAAGATTAAAATTTTCAGGGCGCTTGCAAAATACATAAAATATCTTCTGTGGAAACTTATTGGCGGCAGACACATCATTCGACAGCAACTTAGTAAGGTCTCCCAATTTGACAGGACCATCTTTACACGGCAAATCAATCAGAATGTCGCGTAGTTCATCCTTCCCAAAATTACTTGAGAATGGGGTCCCATCAAGAATCTCAAAATCAAATTGAAGTCCATTCTCGGCAGCAAAATCCTTGAAAAGTCTGATAAAACTGAGGTATGTCTCTAGCGCTTCCACTCGGCGTTCCTGTCGCTGACGCAATATCCGATCACTTTCCACCTTCACCTTTTCGGCAGCCTTATTCTTATCACCTTCTTGAAGATTCAGGGTTTCTTCGGAAATGCGATGTGGCGTCAGTGCAAAAATGCTCTTGTTGAACGTCTTATAAAATTCAATAAGCGTCTGCCTTTTGTCTGGCGCCCAACCTCCAAACAATGCAAAGAATTCCGCTTCCGACTTCCAAAGCGGAGCATACCGATCTCCTCGATCAAGAAAGCGTCTGCAGGCATCTCCATCTGAATTCTTCATAAGGAAAACGATGTCATCGTCGCACAAGTATCTGACGCGCAATCCTGAAACAAGCATCGTGCCGTCAGAGCCAAGACTTGCTTCGCCAAATACCCCTGGGTATTTTCGCTGGACTTCGGTGATTGCATCTTTTATCAGTTGCATCTCATAACCAATGGCGGGATGCCCTTGTATCCACTTGCGTTCAGAATCATGGGCAAAAACCACATTTTCAAGAACACTTACTGATTGCTTTGAATAAACAACCTTATATCCATTAGACGGAAGATTTTCGATTCTGACACCATTCAGCAACCGACGATAGTCAACTAAGACAGACTCAAAACCCGTGCAAGAGGCATCACGGATCAGATAATCTAACCTATCAACATCAACAATGGAGGAGTTCAACAAGGAAATCAGGCAATTAAGAAAGGAATAATTGACATGATCACCGTTCTCGCTTAGGTCATCTTCTACACCTGATTCCCTTGTATACACATATCCTGTCACTGCACGTGCAAAAAAATCCTTTTCTGCCTCGGTCTTGAACAAGCCCTCAATTTCTCCAAACTCTTTCAACCCAACAATCACACTCATCAATTCATGGGGAGCTGCTGTCTTCTTTTGGGCCGCAAGTTTTTCAAATGCTGTATTTCCCAACAACTCTGCAACCCGGCTATGAAGATTCTTCGTCGTTCCATCTGCATCTTTGAAGAACCCTTCCCCTGTGTGCGAAAACGGGGCATGCCCCACATCATGAAGAAGGCAAGCCGTTTCAAATACCGTTAAATACCTGTCATACCGATTACGGGCGGCAATGTCGTCATCCCTAAACATCCTACCGAATGATTCGTTGCGAATACAGGATGTTACTATACGGCCCAGAAAATAAACACCAAGAGAGTGAACAAAGCGGTTGTGCGTCGCAGAAGGATACAACGGCTCATAACTCGTCTGAGCAATGCGACGCAACCGCTGAAAAACAGGCGTATTGATTATTGACCTGACGATGTCAACCGGAACCTCAACATATCCATATACAGGATCTTTAATCGATTTACATCGAACATTCATGCAGCATCAAGCCATTCCTTAAGCGCAACGTCAAAGACCTCTATCATCCGCATGGTGATAGTCGATCTGAAAAATACCCATAAATCATCAACATCTATATTACTCTTCAATAGAACGCCCTCCTCGCCATTCTGAATCGAGAACTCGAAGAAGCGGGAATAATCAGTAAAAAGCTTTTCATTCGCTTCTCGAGAATATATGAGGACTGCATCTTCCCCTTCGTCCTTGAACCGCTTAACAACAATCGTTCCAAGAGAGAGAAGTTGCGAGAACTTCACAAACCGAGACGATCCATCCCGATTTTCTGAACGGGCCTTGTCAAGCAATGCAATAAGCGCATTTGCTGCCAGGTCTTCTATTCCAATGTAAACACACATGGTTTTTCTGTAAAAAAGTTAGTGCACTTAAGATGGCACAAATTATAACATACAACTTAAATAAGAACAACATGATTTCTATTTGCTTTAGGAAGCGAATTTGGTGCACCAAATTCGCTTCCTAAAGCAAAATTATTTTTTTGAAATTATACTCTTTTGGAAGTGTTCTGTCAAGCAGAAAATTCATTTGCTGTCATCCGGGTTATACGAATACGTTTTCTTTGCCTACATGCATCTGAATGATTTTTCGAAGGCTACGGTGTTTTGCACGTCCACAAATCTACCAATCTGTAGGACATGAGTCACTGGGAGAACGGTCATTCAGCCCGTTCTCCCAGTGCCACTAGCGACTAACGACTCACTCCCCGATGGAGACGTGGTGTGCGAGTTCGGAGCCGTCCTCGAAGACCAGCGTCATGGTCGCACCGGCGGAGGGATCGAACGTGAACGACGCATCCATGCAGACGCCTTCCATCCTCGACACGGGATCCGCGAAGGTGACCTTCCCGTCCGTCACGGTGAGGTCGGCCTCGCCGTACACATCGTTCCAGGATTCGCCCTGGGTGTCCTTGAAGTCGAGACGCACCGACTTCACCCTGCCGAGGGCCGAACCGTTGACGGATGCCGCAGCCCCCTTGAAGAGCCTGTCGATTTCGGATTCATGTCCTTCGCTCGTTACCGAGGTGATTCTGGGACGGGGCATCTCGGCCGCGAGGCACTTCACCTTGCGGAAGGTCGTCTGGAGGACGCCCTCCGGATCGCCGCCGCGCGACTTGACCACGAGCCTGTAGTCGCCCGGCTCGACCGCTGCCGCCACATGCGCCGTGAAGAGCTGCGTGCTCGCGACCTCGTCTACGGTAACGGGGAAGGTGACGCCGATGGAGTTCTGCAGATACGCCTCCGCTCCCTCGTCGTCCA
>SUVZ01000473.1 GCA_015061765.1 Lentisphaerota bacterium | reverse complement strand
CACCAACCTCTGCGCTTCAACCTGTGAAGATACGTTTTCGACCCTTGCGGCAAAATCGGCGGACGGGAAAACCGGTTGGCTTCTGGTTTCGGATTATCGTGGAAAGGACGAAAAAGTTGCCGTTGACGTGAAGGGTGTGCGTGAAGTTCTCTCAGCGACTCTTCTCGATCATGAAAGAAACAACGAGAGTATAAATGTCTCGCTTGTCGACGGCAAGCTGACACTTGACAAGAAACTCTCTGGCTCGGCGGCATTTCTTGTTAAATTCAGTCTTTGATGCGGCTTATGGGCGATGGCTCCTGGTTCAATCTTGCCACCCGCAATGAAGATGGGTTCCTGACCTGCAACCTTCCTCTGGCGTTCTATGAGGCGGCGGTTCTGCGCGTGACGCCGATGTGACCCCCTGCGGTTCGAAGTTTGATGTGGAATAACGAAGTTTTCTCAAAACCAAGAAAGGAGCAATACCGTGACAACAGGAAAAGCACTCGATGGAAAGCCGTATGCGAGAGATCCGCACGTACGGTTTGACAAGAGGAAATCCGCAATGGTTGTAAAGCCGAGGCGTGAGACTCTACTTAATAACGCTGTTTTGATTGGTGCCGTTTGCGCCATGGCCTTGAATTGCCTTGCGGTTGACAAGTATTATCTGATTAGCTCTGAGAGCTCTCGAAGTTACGGGGGATTTACCAATCCTAAAAAGTGGTCGTCCAACGGCGAATCAACAGGGACTATTTTGGAAGAATTTGACCCGACGGCGGAATATGTGGTCTATAAGAATGATGCCGCCGGGTGTAACATTTATGTGAAGGGGGCTCCAGCAAGTTTTGGAGGAGGAACTCTTGTACTAGGTCAGAATTCGAGGGCATATCGGGGAGCGTTGTTTAATTATGTGCAGGGCAGCAATGTGCTGACCTTCGGCAATAATGGGCTTCGGATTCAGCACGGCTTCATTTCTCTACAGTCTTTTGCCGGCCAAACCCATATTACGGATGGCCGAATCCATGTGGATACGGCAGAAGGCGCCTATGCAAGCATAGAGTTTGCCTACGATAACCAGAAGTTGCAGCATAAAGGTTCGCTTTCGGTCGCTGAAGGTGATGTTCTGCTAGTGGGAAGCATCAAGAGCGGACGCAAGATTCTTGTGGGAAATACGTTTGAACTGCCTGCCGAAAATTCATGCTCGGGAGTGGATGGAACCATAGAGGTGCTTTCACGGGCCAATCTGCTTGGAAATGCAGTGCTTGGCAATTTCGATACAACGTTTGCGGTTGCAGCCACAGAATTGCCCGGAACGCTTTCAGTCGGGACGAATTGCCACTTGAAGCTGCTTTCTGGTGGCGATGTTCTTAAGGTGGGCTCGCTTTCTCTTGCCTACAATACCTGGGTGACGATTCCGTACGGCGATTCAGGCATGGGGCGGATCGATGTGACGAATGCGTTTACGGTGGGCGAAAAGATATATGTAAGCGTTCCCGCGTTCAAAGATGGAATGGACAGAAAGATCCCCATCATTACGGCGCCTGCCGGAACTTCAATGTCTCCATTGGATTTTGTGCCGGATACAAATAATTCCGCAATGTGGTTTTCGGTTGAGGATATTGACGGGAAGGCCGCGCTTTGCGTCAACTATCCGGATATTGCTCAGCTTTCCAAGTCGGCGGTTCTTGGATCTACAGAAACATGGTCGGATGAACAGCCCGCGCATGCAGGCTCGGACTACTGCCTTGATGTGGCATATGTGACGAACAGCGGTGCGGACAGCGTGTCGCTGAAGATCCCCGAAGCGTCGACCACGTATGAGTTTGCCGGAGATTCTCTGACGATAGGCAAAAATGGTAGGCTCTACGGCGGCAAGGAAGTCGATTCCACAAATTCATTGGGGACGGAATTTTCGTGTAGGCTGCTGCGGATGATGGATGGATCAAGGATATCATTAGAGCTGAAAAAACCGATTACCATCAGTGGCGGGGTGTTGCATGCGGTGAATGGCGTCGTCAGGCTTGCGGCAGGCAATGGGCGAAGGTTCATCGTGGAGTCCACGATTGAGGGGGCGGCGGATTTGCATCTGACCGGTTATTATGAACACAACCTCGGCTCGCCATACGCCGAATATGAGTTCACCGCGGAGAACGATAGGTTCATGGGCAGGATAATCATAAGGCAGGCAAAGATAGATGATTATACGGAGAATGGCGTTCTGAGACACAGGAACACTTATGTGTCACATTACAACAGATTGACAATTTCGAGTGCATCGAACCTGGGCGGAAGCCTGCCTCGTCCGGAACCGAAGGCGCTTCTGCTTTCAAGATACGCCAAACTCATCGTCAAAGGCGACACAACCTTGTCAGCACAGTCAAATCGCGGAATCTTCATTGAGGACATCGGGCGCATTTCGGTGGAGGCGAGCAAGACTGCGCCCTATACCTTCCGCATGGAGCCCCCCCTTGCCATAAACGGAGATTTCTACAAGGACGGGGTCGGAACGCTTGAACTTGCCGGAGGCATGGCCTTTGGCGAGGACGGCCTCGGCGCGAACCCGACTGACGGCAAAAACAACTTCATCGTGACCGGCGGCGTTGTGCGCGTATGCAGCGCAGGTGCGGTTGATGGATGCAAAATGCTGTTCCATGAAGGTACTGCTCTTGAACTGGCCGTCGATCTGGACAATGACGAACTGCTTGGCTGCGGAATCCGCAACGTGAAGACGGATACACCGTTTGTTCTTGGCGAGGGCGTGGAGAAACTTCCCGTTTCGATGGTGTTTGCCGGTGATGTGACGGCGCCCTCCACTGATTTCACCGTTGCGCTTCTTACGGTTTCCGGGAATGCCGCCACCGGTGTGAGGGCCATGCTGCCGACGGCAGTCAAGTTCCCGTTCAAGTCCTATCAGTCCACTTTGGTCGAGACGACCGATGGGAAGACCGGCGACGTTACGTTTGGCTACAGGCTGAAATATCAGGCCATGAAGATCATCATAAGGTAGCACTTAGATGTTCGTTGTTGGGATTCGGTGCAAGTGGCAATCCATCGGCATACGGGCTGATCTCGAAGGATGAAGTCCCGTATGCAGCGCTTACTGAGATGTCTACGCGCATTCACAGAGAACATTTTAATGGCAAAATTAACAAGGAAAAGTAAAATGAAGATGAAAACGGTTGCGTATCTGCTTTGCGGATTTTCGGTTGCGGCATTGATGCAGCAGGCTTCGGCTGACATGGTGGACATCTCGTCCGCGAAGATCGTAAGGGCGAAGAAGGAGAACCCTCAGCAGAAATTCGCGGCGGATGAGCTTGAGAAGCATCTCAAACTGATTGCCGGCCGTACAGGTGACGGCGAAGGGTTCAGGTTTGTGTTCGGGAGACCGTCCGGGACAAAGAGTGTGCAAT
>SUVZ01000472.1 GCA_015061765.1 Lentisphaerota bacterium | reverse complement strand
CCGGCAAATCCACCCGCCGGACCTGCCGCCAAACGAAGCCTTTCACTCGTTGAACGAAGCGCCCCCAAATGCAGCAGCATCGTCCAGCCATGTGCCGCCGCAAATGATGCGACGGTTGAGAGTCGGGAGTAGTGGGCTGAGAGCTGAGAAGCGTCATCAACCGAAATATCTACGACGCGGCATCCTGCGGCGGCAAAGCGTTCAAGCGTTTCCGCCGAAATCCCATCCCCCGCATTCATCCTGAGGGAAGGAATGATTGAAAACGGTAGGGCGCATTGTCCCCAACGCGCCGCGGCGGGCTGAGGACAGCCCGCCCTACCAGACACCTGAAACCCATCCAATTCGCTCACGCCCACACACGGGCAAATGCACTCGACATTGAACGCCTTAAGCATCTTGGACGGAGTCCAGTCAGCAAGCGAAACATTCTCCAGATTCCGCCACCACATACTTTCTCTGCTACTCTGCGACTCTGCGTTAAAAAGATTCAGCCACTCAATCTCCATCTTCGCCCATGCGAAAAGCGGATTGCCGATGAGCTTGGGAAGCGTGCGTTTCCATGCCTCCCATTTCTCGCATTCCGTCGCATCGCCCGTTATGAGGCGCTCTGGCTCTCCGCAGATGCGCATTGCACGATGCTTGTAGGGATCGGCCTTTACCCAAACTTCATAAAGTGAACCGAGTGGCTTGTCTTCGGCA
This sequence comes from Lentisphaerota bacterium, assembly GCA_015061765.1. The sequence goes on along the minus strand of SUVZ01000472.1, from coordinate 2,691 downwards.
AGCATGTTCATGTCGAGGTGATTGTGCCAATCAATGATCGGCAGATCTTTCACCACCGCATATATGTCATTAAAATCTCTCATTACCCATCTCTCATCTCTCATTACTCATCTCCCATTACTCATCTCCCATTACTCATCTCTCTTCACCCTTCACCCTCACATCAAGCTCCTCAAACAATGCGGTCTTCCCTTCCATCTCCCTCTTTGACGTACCGAAAATGCACCCGCCGAAATACCCGATGAAGCACACTGCGACCTGAATGAATGTCCCCGCCTCCCATGAAAGCCCCGTCCAGCATGTCTTCAGAAGAATACCCGACACGACACCAAGCGCGAAGCAAAGATACACGCCATTTGCGTTCGGTCTGCGCCAGAGGATGCCGAACACGGTCGGAATGACGATCGGCACGCCGAATAGCGCCATCAAAAGCTTGTTCGCCTCAAATGCGCCGCCGAGACGAGACACGAAAAGCGCACCGAACGCGATAAGCGCGGCGACCATGACGGTACCGATGCGTCCGACCAGCAGAAGTTCACGCTCCGATGCATCCTTGCGGATGAGACGCTTGTAGATGTCCGTCGTCAGGACGCCGCTGGTCACATTGAATTCCGCCGCAAGCGTCGAAAGCGACGCGGCGAGCATTGCCGAAACCATCAGTCCAAGCATGCCGTTCGGCAAGAGCCGCGTACACATCTCAATGTAGCTGCGCTCATGCATCTCCGGCGGCAGATCAGGAAGGTATACGCGCGCAGCCACGGCGGGAAGGACGGCAAGGACCGGAAAGACGAAGAATATCGCCGACGAAAGAAGCCCCATCTTCACCGCGTCCCGCTCATTGGGAACCGACGCAAGCCGCTGCACAAACGACCAACTGCCGTTGTACTTGATGAACACGATCATGTAATAGGCCGCAAGGAACCAGAGTGTGCCGCGATGCCCGCCAAAGAGCGAGAAATGCTCCGGAACGGCACGGTACAGCTCACCCAGACCGCCGACGGCGTTGAGCGAAAGCGGCAGAATCGTCAGCGAGACGGTCATCAGCACCACGCACTGGATGATGTCCGTTACGATGACGCTCCACAGTCCGCCAGTCGTCGTATAGACGAGAACGACACCGGCGCCGAGCGCGATTCCGACCGGAAGCGACACACCCAAGAACTGCGAGGCGATGACTCCGAGCGTGTAGAGCCTGACGGTATTGTCGAGTATGCGGAACGCAACGCCGCACCATGAGAGAAACTGCCGTACACCTGGCCCATAGCGGCGTTCGAGATATTCGACGGGCGTCGCAAGATTCGCCCGCTGCCAGCGTCTGGCGAAAACGAACGTGCCGAGCAGAATCGCAAAGGCCGTCGACCAGAAGACTGTCAATCCAACAAGACCGTCTTCATATCCAATCTGCGCATAGGCGATAAACACAAAGCAGCTGATCATCGCCATGTAGGAACTGATCGCCCCCATCCACCATGGAACACGTTTGCCGCCGGAGAAAAAATCTCCGGCGTTCTTCACCTTGCGTCCCATGGCAACGCCGACGCCTATCGTAACAAGGAAATAGGCGGCGATCACCACCATGTCCAGCGTAGTCAGTTGGAATCCGGAGTTCATATCAGAAGTATCCGCCCTTGTCGATTATTTCAGAGATGGTGTCGCCCTGTCGGACCCACGAGAAGATATCGACTTCATTCTTCTCGATGCCTTCTGCGCGGAGAAGCACTTCGTAGGCGATTTCGCGCGGAATGCAGATTACGCCGTCGATGTCGCCCATGATTATGTCGCCGGGACGCACCGTGACCTTGCCGATCTTGACGGGTGTCTGGTAGTGCGTGATCATGCAGCGTCCGAGCGATCCGTTAGAGACGCGGTACTTGTAGAACACCGGGAAGTTCTGCTCAAGAATCTGCTTCGTATCACGAATGCCGCCGGCGATGACTGCGCCGCGAATCCCCTTGGTGATTGCGGTAGCCGTCATTACGCCGCCCCAAAGCGAGGCCTCGACATCGGCGGACGTATCCCACACGACAACGCCGTCCGGCTTGAAGTCGTCGAGCATCTGGGCGCGGAAGGTCATTTCGCCCTCGATCATGCAGTTCGGGGCGCTCTTCACGGTGAACGCCTCGCCGCAGACGACCATTTCGTCGCGGAGCGGCATGATGTCCGGCGGCAGGTTCTGGTCGAGAAGGCACGCCTCGCGCATCACGTCGTTGACGCAGCCCGTGTAGAGTTTCTCGAAGCGCTCGCAGAGTTCCTTGAGCGGAATCGGGAAATCATTCGTTGGAATGTGCTGACGTTTTTCGATCAAGCGATCAAGTTTCATAAGTCCGGCCTCTTTGGCCTTGGTTCTCATATCTGCTAGGCTTGGCATGGTGGTTAGGGGTTAGGGGTTAGTCGTTAGTGGTTAGTCATTAGACGCCGGCGGAGGAGAGAAAGCCTCCGTCCACGGGTACGGTTATGCCGGTGACGAATGAGGACTGCGAATCGTCAAGAAGCCAGTTTACGCATCCGAGGAGATCTTCCGCTTCACCGAAGCGTCCCATCGGCGTATGGCTCATCACCTGCTCGCCGCGGGCGGAGAGTCCGCCGTCCGGCGTCATGAGATAGGCACGTGAACGCTCGTTCACCATGAAACCGGGCGCAACCGCATTGACGCGGACCTTGGCCGGTGCCATGTACTGCGCAAAGAACATC
>SUVZ01000025.1 GCA_015061765.1 Lentisphaerota bacterium | reverse complement strand
TACCAAAACTCCCCATCACCCATTTCTCACACATGATCCATGTGGCGATCTTCAATTTCGTCGACCATCTTCCCGTCGATACGCTTCAGGGCGTCGATGATCACGTCCTCCACGGAACGCACCGGTGAAATGTCATGTTTCTTGTCGTCTTCCTCTATCTCCTCGTGAAGATGATCGACATCGTCTGCGGACAGCTTGAGTGCATCGCGCAGCGCCGCAAGACTCGCCGTGTCTAGGGATTTCACAAGCTCGTCGAACTTGCGCTGCTTTTCGTTCACAACCCTTTCAGAGGATTCATACTTCCCTTTTGCCGCGTCATATTCCGCCTTTGCCGAATCATAGGCCCTTTGGGCGGAATCAAGACGGTTCTTCGCAGCGTCCAGCTCACCCTGGGTGGCATTGGGATTGTTCCGGACGCTGGACAACGCATCCCTTGCGCCGCTGAGTTCCGATTCCTTCGAATTGAGATCTCTCGCCTTGGCCTCATACACGGCCTTGTCCGCATCCCGGACATGCTCCGCAGCGGCGAGTTCCTTTCCGACTGCCTTCATCTCCTCGACCTTGGCCTTCTGATCTTCGGAAAGATCGGCGAGCTGCGAAAGTGCGCTCGCAAGGCGGTGCCGCGCCGCGTTGAGACGGGCATCATTCGTTTCCATCCGCAGCTGAGCAAGTATGGCATCAAGATCAGGCGATGCATGGCTGACAGAAAGGTTTTCACCGCCAAGAACCGACTGGGCGGAAACATCAGCCACGATAGGAGAAGCGTCCTTCAACGCCTCCGATACGGCAGAGAGGCTTTGTGCTGAAATGGCTTTGAGTGTCACGTCCATGATGATTCTCCTTCCTTCTGTCCCCTCTACACGCAACTGCGCGAAAAGTTACATGCCGGACTGAAAAAAAACTTCACATCCTGAACCGCTTCATCATGGCCCCGAATTTTCTCCGGCGATTCTCCATATCCTCTTGGACGTCTGCGGCGCCGAACCGGGGAGCGGTCGCGACGACCGCATCCCGACCGGTTTCCGTCGGTACCTCCTCCAGTTCCGGCAGGCCACGACGCCGGAGTTCATCATTTACGGCCTTGCGCTGCTCGGGAGTGAACCTGAAATTCGCCACTTCCTCGCGAGAAGTACCGCTTTCGGCAAGAAGCCTATCCGTTTCGGCGAAACGGAGCTTCACCGACTCTATCATCTGCTTCGATTCCGCGACGGTTTTCCTGATCTTTGCGAGATATTCCTCTGTTTCCTTATCCATGGACGATTCCAAAACATTAAAAAGTGAAAAAATCAAACAAAGATAGGAATATCCGCCGGCATCGACTCAATATCCAACTTTACTTCTTTACCTCGATGATCGCCATTTCTAGGAGGTGCGTTTTTGAGCAAATCCCCTATACGGGCTTCTATCTCGTCAGTCCGACTCTCCGTCACTCTGAGAGATGGGGCTACACCATTCCCTTCCAACCTGTTAGCGCGGCATCTCGCAATCTGAGAAGGAGCAGAACCAGCCGTTGGCATCCTTGATGCCGTTATGGGCGGATTAAAACCGATATTCATGATGTTTCCTCCAGATATTGATGTCCATACAGAAGGTTGCACTTTCTGCATCCGGTTCAACGGCGCGAAATTATACGCTCTTTGTCCTCCCAGTCAATAGCGTTTTTTAGAATTTTTCAAACGGTGCTTAATACTTCTCGGCGGCAAAATCAACAAGCTAAAGAGATGAGCATCGCAAAGCAAAAGTCGAAAGAGACTTCACTGATGCGCCCATCCGCGCTGTCAGAGCTTTAAAGACATAGCCCAGTCCCAATACGGCAGTACATCTATACGATTTTCCCGACAATAATGGAGTCACGCTGATTTTCAGTCACAATGATCCCTGATGAAAGAGTACAGACTTCCATCGCTTTGACGAGTCCATCAATCTCTCTATCCTTTGCTTCATCTGTAAGTTTAACGCACGCTTGAATCGCAGCAATCACAGAATGTCTATTGCGAACAATAACATCCCTGTACACGATATCGTCAAACAGCTCTTGAAGAACTATCGCCTCCCGAACCTGAAGATAACGCGGGAATCCACCATCGTGCATATATGAAGCGGCACTTTCCGCAGATGCCTCAAATCCAGTAAAAGCCAAATACTCACGAGCAGCAGTCTCAGCTTGAAGCGTCCCGGCAGAAGCCGACATGTGCAATTTCTGAAAACCGATCTTCACTCACGAGCGACAGGAGTGAACCTTGCGGCGAAACCGCCGCCGGGAGCGAGGCTCACCTTGATTTTTTCATCCGCCTTGACCGAGAACTCACGTTTTATGTAATTCTCGGCATTTTTATCAGAGTCAGAAGCATCTTCGAACGACTCCACCTTCCATTCGCCTGAGCCCAGGAAAGCCGTCGGAATTTCAATATCGCGCTTTTCCCAGTTCGTAATCGCCCCTAACCACCAATCGGTGCCTTTTCTGCGGGCAACGACGGCAAACCTGCCGATACCACCGGCTACACCAACCGTCTCGTCCCACACCGTCGGGACATCCACCATAAACTTCACGCACTCAGGTGCCGTGCGGTACTGCGTCGGCGAATCGCACAGCATCTGTACCGGCGCTTCAAAAAGCGGGAAGAGCGCGAGCTGATGCGCGCGCGTCCCGTAACAGGCCGACGGATCTTTGCCCTTCGCGAACGGCGGCGCGTCGAAGGCGCGGTTACGCATGGCTCCCGGCGTATAATCCATGAAGCCCGCCACCATGCGCGTATAAACGAGATTCACGTCGTTGGATATGACAACCTTGCGCCCGCCGATGGAGTGCCCCTGCTCAAGACCGTACACGCCTTCGTAGTTGAGGATGTTCGGATAGGTCCGCTGAAGCCCGGTGGGCTTGTGGATGCCGTGGTACATGACAACAAGTTTCCGGGCCGCCGCATCCGCCGCCGTCTCTTCAAGAAAGCGTTCGCATTCCTGATCGTCGCGTTCCATAAAGTCGATCTTGAAGCCCTTAGCGCCGATCGCAACGCACCAGTCAAACACCCTGAGTCGCAATGCGCGGTCGGTGAGCGGCGCCCATGCCGCCCAGAGAATGACGTCCACGCCCTTCTCTTTCGCATATGCCACAACCCCCGGCACGTTCACCTCGGCACGCGGTTTTTCCGGATCGAGCTTTTCCGCCCAGCCTTCATCCATGATGATGTATTCGATGCCGTTGTCGGCGGCAAAATCGATGTACGCCTTGTACGTCTCGAAATTGCAGCCCGTCTTGAGGCCGGGAACATCCGTAATCTTAAATCCGTGCCACCAATCCCACTGGACGAGACCGGGCTTGATCCACGAAACGTCCGCCACCCTGCTCGGCTCGGCAAGCGCATAGACGATATCCGATCCGACGAGTCCCGACGGCGTATCCGCCAGCGCGAACACCCGCCACGGGAATGTGCGCGTCCCCTTCGTCTTCGCAAGATACGGTTTGCGGCTTTTCACCTTTATTTTGCGACGGGCGCGCTCCACTTCATCCGGAACACCCGCCTGACACGAATGAAGCCTGTCCGTTTCGTTCGAGCGGCGGTAAAAATTGAGCCCAGGATAATCAAGGAGGTTAGATTCCGTAACGGTGACAACTCCGGCACCGGGAACCGTCGCCGTGAACGGCGTCATTACAATCTGCGGATGACCGGCGCTGACGCTTGAGACGGGACCGATCATCGCCGGCTTTTCCCATCCAGACATAAATCCATTCGCCTGCGTATAGCAAAGCTCCGTCCCTTCCGGGAAACGGACGGTCGTCTTCTCGTCGCCAACCGTGATCTCGCCTTCCATCTCCGTCTCAAACCGCCAGGCGACACCGTCGTTTCGCGCATGAAGCCGAACCGCCCAGTCGCCGAAATTGACGCGCGTTTCGTTCGCCGCGAGATCGACGGAAGCCTTCTTGTAAATCGGCGTCGCGAGCTTCCCTTCCACTTTTCTCGTCGTCACCGTCGGGACTGCCGCTTTCCCGTTCAACCAACCGCGCCCTTCTATTTTTAGCGCAATATCCGTCGGCCCGACAAGCGTCTTGCCACCGCGCAGAACGGAATACTTCATACCCCCATCGCCTGTCTCCAGGCGTATTTCATTCTTACCGTCCGGCGAAACCGAACTGAAAACCGTCCCCGTTGAACTTGAACCCACCTTTCCCATTTGCATAATAACAGGAACAAACGGAACGCTTTGGGGTTCTTTCAGAAGATCGGCAAGGGACAGTCCCTGCGTCCGTGCCATTTCGACGGCGGCCTTCGCATAGAAGAACGCTCCTGCATCGCGGACATGGGCCGCGTCGTTTTTGCCCTTGGGATAGTTGGCATACTCACCAGGCTTTACGAACATATAGAGCAATCGGGCCTTTTCCATGCCGAGTTTCGGCAGGTTCTCCTCCGCATAGCGGTTAAGGTCAAGAAGCGGCACCTTCAACTCCACCGCAAGTTCACGCATGGCATTGACGTACGGCCCAAGCCCTTTCGCGCCGCCGTCAACTTTCATGGTTCCTTCTTTTTCCGAGAAACCGCCGGAATGGGCGATCGATGTAGCAAACGCGAGATTCGCACCCTTCGCTTTCACGTCGGCGGCAAATCCGGACAGAAACGCCTTGTACTCTTCAATGGTCGAGTAGTCGTTTTTCGGAGGCTTATTGCGTCTTCTGTTGGAATCGTTGTGTCCGAAAGAGACGATCACCCAATCACCGGGCGACAGTCTGGACGCAATACATTTCTCCCACCTTCCGGATTCGCGGAAACGCCGTGCGCTCCAACCGCTTCTCGCGCAGTTGTGCAGACTCTCAGGTCTCTTCATGAACTGCTTGAGAGACTGTCCCCAACCGTATTGCGGGAACATGTCCGGCCTGTAATCCGCCATGATGGAATCTCCCGCCATGTAAAGTTGCGGCTCCGCAAAAGCGGACACGGCGGCAACCGCCATGCACAGCACGGCAAACATCGAACCAATGATCCTTTTCGATAATCTATCCATTGCTTTAATCCTGTCTTTACATTTCAGGCACGGGCATCCGCTCCATCGGATTTTTGCATACCCGTACCTGATTCTTTTAGAGAAGACATTTTACAGTATTTTACCTGTTTGCATACTACTGGTTTTACCACTTTTTTAATCGGTCAGACGAATGAGCAACTGTTGTACAGTGATAGCAGAGATTGTTTTTTCAGTTGTGACTGTTGTTTCCTCTCGCAGAAATATTCCGCATCAAATTCTCATTTTCCACTATTTAAGCAATATTTGCAGATATTTGAGAATTATCCCATCTAAAAATGAGGTTTTCTCAGGGCCCCTACGAATTATCAATCGTTTCTATCAACTCATTTGCCCATGCGATTGCTTCGTCGACAGTGTCAAGGACTTCGAGTCCTCGCCTTTGAGCATTATACACGCTTTCCCACTCTTCGCCTTTAACGATTAACGGAGGCCATTGATGAACCTTTCTGTATGTAAACAATTTTTGGCATAAGCTTCTGGCGAGTTCAAAATTGATTTCGCTATTATTCAGGATAAGTTGCAAATCAACAAGATCGTGGGCTCGTTTACTTTTTGGGGCACTCACTCCGTGAAGCTTTTGAGCGACTTGAAACTCCAGCTTCATAATTGGGATTGATAAAGGCTTAGGCAATGCGAGAAACGAAAAGAGTTCCGAAAGTATTTCAGGCGCATCAATCATCTCGCATTCATCAGCATCCCCAATCTCATTATGACCAACTTCTAATTGCACCGTAAACCAGGGACGTGAACGATACGACAGTTTAACTTCACATGGTTGCATCACATATTCAAAAGGAATTCCTCTTGGACTCGCCTGACGCAATATATGAATCTCTCCTGTAAACCCATTCCATCCTTCTGAGAGTTTTGTACGCAGTCCTTTAAGAAACGAATCAAGATCAGTTCTCCACGAGGTATCAAGGTCCATCGTAGCCCTTGTTCGCTGATTACCATAACGAAATCTTGAGCCCGACCCGCCCTTAACAACACCATCGCCAATCATCTGCGCGACAATTGTATTTGCCATTAATGTGCGCAGTTCGTTCGCCTTTCTCACCTCACCGGCAAATCGGAGTATTGCCTTATCAAGATTAGTCTTTGAATTGGGAACATTCTTCATCCGTCAATAATCCTTTCTCGTTCGCCTTTAGAGCTGCGGCATAAATTCGATCGCTCTCTATCACACCTTCTGATCTTGCATCACGTAATGCTTCTACGAGTGTCTGGCATTTTATTCCATCATAAAAGGTTGTTGTCGCTTTCGCCATATCTTTTACAATATAGCCCTCTGGGAATGTACGTCTAACACGGTTTTCTGCCCCTATGTAAACATAAGCAGGATCAGTTGGCGCGAGATTCAAAAGTGCTAAAACTGAAGCTCCCCTTAGATATGATTTAGAACCAGCAACAGCTACCCCAACCGCGTATACATCGTTTACTGTTGGAACATGATGCTGAACCTGATAAACTCCATGAGAAAGTCGCATCAGCTTACCAGATTTTTCCATTTTCTTAATATTTTGACGCGAAACACCTAGCTCCTTCGCTTGAGCGGAGGTTATTATGCCGAAATTATCCTCGGCAAGTCCCCATATTTCATCGTATGCATTCATGTCAAAATGTCGCCTTTTAGTTTACAATTTGCCACAACACAAGAAATTGTACCAAATTTACTCTCTAAACTCAATGCTCTTTTGTCAAAATATAAACCATTAGTTTACTTTCTGACAAATGGATAATTAGTAGAAGTACAGACCCAGACAAGGTGCTACCGCGAAACATCAGGGAACACCCCATCTCCTAACGACTAGTCACAGACCCGTTACTCAACAGACGGGACGAAAGTGACGCTAGATGGAGTCTTAAAGAAATCTTTGAGCGTCGCGTCATACGTAAAAGCCATTTCGACCGCTCCCTTGGCGTAGAACTCCAATGGGGACAGTCCCCTTTACTGGTTATTTTCCGCAGAGTATAATGTAGTTTTAGGCCTTTTTTACCCAATACTCTGCGGAAGGTCGATTATTCACACTACTTTTCGCAGAGAATAACTTCATCATCTCCTAACCACTATCGACTAACAAACTTCGCGGCGAATCCGCCGCCGGGTACGAGACGAACCTTGATCTTGTCGCCTGCCTTGATCGTGAATTCGCGGCGAACATAATGCTCCGCGTTTTTATCGGCGTCGGGAGCGTCTTCGAAAGCCTCGACATTAATACGCTTTACTTACTTTGACATTTTAGCCTTGTGTGTCGACTTAACCCCTTTAGGCTCATTGAGCGAATCTGCTATTCTCGCAAAATCCTCCCAGGTCGGATTTCCTTCTCCCCCACGCCACATCTTCTGCGAAAACATCTGGAGCGCGGGGTGGATGCGGTCCCAGTTGTCCGCCTCGGCATAGGGAGTTCCGTCCTTCTTCTTGCCGCAAAGATCGTTCCAGAGCGCGAACTTTCCGCCTGCAAGCTGAGGGAAATATTTCTGAGGTATCTTATAGCGCCATTGAACGGTAGGATCCCATGTCTCGTATATCTTTTTGCAGTTAAAATAGTCGTTGTAATATCCTCCGAACGGAACAAGATATACAATCTTATCAGGAATCGTCACGACCGTATACCCGTCTTTGAGCGCTGCTTCAGGATGATAGTAACGGTTATTCCAAATATCCATCGTTATATCGCGCGAAGCGATAACGGGAGTCTTGCCGCTCGCATGACTAAGCGCACCCCAGGCACACGGCTTATAACCAAAGCCGATTACCATTTTAAGCATCGCGTCGGTGAACGCGCGAAACTTCTCGGCTTCCTTCTTATTGTACTCATCCGTTCCAACATGAACATAGGGGCCTGCGAATGTCGGCTCCTTGCCCGTCATATACTCGGCGAAAAGCGGTTTGAGCCATGCGAGAATTTCATCGGATTTGTCAAGGTCGAGATGATCTGCACCATATTTCTTAGACGCAAAATCGGGACGAACGCGTGTAAAGGCGAGCGAATGCGCAGGGACATCAATTTCGGGAATCACCGTCACGCCAATCGATTTACAATAAAGCATGAATTCGCGAAACTCCTTCTTCGTGTAATGCCCATCCTTCGCCGTGAGTTCAGGATACGTTTCACTCTCAAGACGAAACGCAGCATACTTGTTCGGATCCTTGCCGCCCGCATTGTCATTCAAGTGGATATGCAGAACATTCATCTTGTAGTACGACATCGTCTTAGCGAGATCGTAGAGGAAGTCCATTGAATGGTACATACGCCCGACATCCATCATGAACGCGCGTACACGATACTTCGGGATATCGCGAATCGTGCCGCACTTCGCTTTAGCGCCACTCGCCTTCAATTGCGCCAGCGTCTGCTCCGCCCATACCGCGCCCGTATCGCCGCCCGCAACGACCGTTATCGCGCCAGGCGCAATCTTCATCGTATAGCCCTCTTCGCCAAGGACGGACGATGCATCGACCTTCACCTCGACCTTCGCCGACGCAAGATCGCATTCGCCTGCCTCCGGCTTCCATTTCGTCGGCTGCGGGATTACTGGCAATATGGGCGTTGCATCTTCGGCAGAATATGCGATTGTGGAAGTGTGGAAATATGCAAACACAGAAACGGCCAGTGCCGCCAGGAAGTTGGAGTAACGACTCCAGAATTTCATATTCATCATCTTCTTTTACCTTTCATTTCACAATTTAAACTCTAAAAGTTGTCGCGATCAATTTGCCCTTCGTGCCGAGAGAGCTGCACGGTCGAACTCCAATGGCGAGTTTCTTTCCGGCGGGAAGTTCCGAGGCGAGAATCTCAACCGTTGTCACGCCGCCCTCAGGCTCATGGCCCATGCCCATGTTGTAACCCCGCGCGTAGCAGTTCTTCTTTAGGGCAGCCTTCCTGTCGTCTCCCGCCACCACGATCTGGTAACCATAGACGCGCGCTTTCGGATTGCCGTCGGCTTTCGGAATCTTGATTCTTAGCCCGCCATCGTTCGTCTTGCCTACATCCAGTTTCGTCTTGGTCGGGAACTCCGGCGCAGCAGCGACCTTCACGTAGTTTTCTCTCTTGAACGGATGACCCGTTCCCAGTTCCCCATTCCCCGTTCCCCAATTCAGCGGCATCACCCAGTCCTCTCCGAGGCTGCCCAGCGCGCGCTTCGGCAGAACGCCCACCCAGAAACGATGAATAGTCAATATATCGTCATATACCCTAACGAGTAGCGCGTGATCCGACTTCTGGACACATTCGCCCGGATTCACCACTTTCCCGTCACCGAACCCATTGGCGAAGCGCGGCGACTCGCCCTCGCCGCCGTGGTTCTTCCAGTATGCAAGCGTCGAACACATCAAGCGCGGGAAGCTCAATCCGGCACCCCAGTTGAATCGCCAGTGCGCATCGCTCCCATGGCCGTGACCGTGAAGCCCGAGGCCGTTGCAGAGCTGTCCCTTTTTAAGCCCAAGCACCGACTTGAGTTCATTGTCAATTATGTCGATCGAATAGTGGAGAGCGTGCGTCGAAGTGAAGAACGGCTTTTGCGGGTCGAGCCGCCCCGCCTCGCGCTCGCGCCGCACAAGCTCCGCCATCCACAAGCCGCTGTGGACGTACCGGACGTAGTTTCTGCCCTCCTGCGGCGAATCATGGTAGAGACGCCCTCTGTAGGGCGTCGCCTCGTTCATGTCTTCGCCCGTGAAGCGTGGCCAGCCGAACCCGAAGAAGTGGTAGCCCTTAACCTCTCTGTGCCAGACGTTTTCGTAAGGTTCGCCCCAGATGCGCTCCATCTCCACACTGAGGTTGTGCGAGCCGAGACGAAACTTCTTGTAGACGGCGGGATCCTTGGAGTGGGCTATACCCTTGGCCCACTCGTCGTCGCCATAAATGTCGTGATTGCCCATCACCATCATGCTCACGGGTCGCGCCCTGCGGCCGTAGACTTTGTCGAACGCTTCCTTGTAGAACTCCATCTCGCGCACCATGCCGCAGTCGGTAATGTCCCCCAGATGCAACACGGCGTCCGCGCCGTGCTTCTTGAAGTACCTGAGCGCCATCACCACCGCCGCGTCGCCGTAAGTCCAACCGTTGTGATCGTAGAATCTCACGCCATCGTAGTGGCAGCGCATGTGCGTATCGCTCATGACGCCGAAGACGAGATTCGGCTTCTTCTTCGCCTTCCAGCCGGGCGGCGCCGCGAACATAGGCGTACCTGGCAGCGCCAGAAACCCCAGCGAGGCCAAACCGCCCTTCACAAACTCACGCCTGGTCAGATTCATTACGCCTCCCTTTGGGTAAATGTTGCCAGTGTTGCCAATGTTGCCAGTACCAACACCCAATCACCAATGCGCCGACGCGATTGCGGACAAATTGGAAATTGGCAACATTGATATTGGCAACATTTTCATATTGGCAACATTTTCACATTGGCAACATTCTACAGTCTTACCTGATAATCAGCTTCAGTCCGATGACTTTTCCGAAATAGAGCGTCTTTGTCTTGCCGTCTCCGTCAAGTATCCATTTTGTCCGCACATTTTTAATCGGAGAATAGGGAGGCCATTCCACATTCGGCGGCACCTGATCAGCCGGAACGGTCAAAACGGCAACATCCCCCTTTTGCAGCGTTTCGGCATCTATCTCTGACGCATCGACGGTGATCGTGCCGGAAGCCGAGAACGTCTCCGAAACGACCTGTGCCGTTCCCGTCGCCTTAACCGTCGCGCCGTCCGCAAGCGTGATATTCGTCATTGCGTTGCCGGGCGTGAGAGTGCCATTCACCAAGAGCGTTCCGTAAGCTGTCCCACCATAGCTGTTTCCATTGTAAAGTGTTCCACCGTTATAAAAATTGCTCACGCAGAGTGTCTTGGTGCCGTCGATTCGCAACGCTCCCGATGCACCGATGTTCAATGTGCAGTTCGCGCCTGTCGTATTCGCGCGGGCGCACTGCAACGTGCCGCTCTCCACGTTGATCGTGCCGTCGCCTGTTATGGTCGTTTCTACAAGCCAGAAGGCTGCGGTTCCGTTGAACGTCAGGGTATTAGACCCGAGTTCAAGGAGCGTCGCAGCATAGCCTGGAAGCAAAAGGCCAAAGTTGCCCCCAGCCGTCACGGCTGCGTCGCCATCGAGAGTCAGCTGGCCGGTCTGAGCCGTGGTGTTTCCAATGCCTCCTCCCCGGTTGACAAAGAACGCGCCCTCTTCCAGCACCACCGATGTGGTGAGGCTTCCAACGCCGTTTATGTCGAACGTCGCGCCGTCCTTGACGCGGACGACATGGCTCGTGCCGCTGCCGGTCTGGCTAGCGGCCTTGAGCGTGCCGTTGCTGACAACCGTCTCTCCCGCCGAATCCCTGTTGAACGGCCAGGCGACAGTGCCGGAGCCGGACTTGACGAGAGTGCCGTTGTTCAAGATGTCGATCGCGCCGGTGATATCCTCTGCCGTCAGGGTTTTGCCGGAGGCGACGACGAGCTGTGCGCAGGAGGCGTCGACAAACTCGATTTTCCCGACAGTCGCGTCCTCGTCAACCGTCAGCACGGCGGCGGGGTCGGCCACTCTGATTTTCACGATATCGTCGGCGGACAGCGCCGCGCCGTTCCTGAGCTCGCTCCATGTCCTGTCCGCGTCGAGCGTCCATGTGAGCGGAACCGTCACGCGCAGATCGCAGACGCCGTAGCCATTGGCCTTCCACGTCGCGGCATAGCAATTGGCGGGGTTGCTGTTTGGATTGCTTCCGTACCAAGTCTCCGTTCCGTCCGCAGCGCGCTCGTAGAATACGTAGCCGATGGCGCTGGAGGAATTTTTGGTTCCGAGACCCGATGCGTAGACGCCATCCGCGCCGTTCTCGAAGGAGGCCACGAGACACTTGGTCGACCCGTCGCGCACTTGGAACTCGACGACGATGTTCGTCACGTTCCCAGTGTCGTCATCCCTGAACACCTTCTTGTTGTAGCCCTTGGCGGAATCGACGGCGTTGAAGGCGGCGTTGACGTATCCACCGTACATGCGGGCGGTGAAGTCGCCCTCCTCGATGTCGTCGAGCGTGAGCGTCTTCGACGGGTCGGAAAACACTTTGATCTTGTTCGGATATTTCGGGACGCACTGCGGGATGGCGTATAGTTCCGAAACGGAATAGCTGCCTTCGCCGGAAGAGTTGCCGCCGGAGCCGTTCGACTTGGTTACGTTCCCGCTCGCGTCAATGGCAAACTTCTGCGCGTTGGCCGTGCCGTCATAGGAATGACATGGCTGCGAGGCATAGACGCCGCCCTCGCCATCCACAAGCTGTATGATCGCCGTCTTCTTCCTTTCGGACGCCTCGAACTGCATCACGATCTTTGCGAGTTTGTCGTTGCTGTTCGTCCAGCACGTCTTGAAAGCCGCCCAATTATTCGTCACGGGATTGTCGAGTGAGTCGGCCATACGGAAGCCCGCGACGAACGCGCAGTCCTTGAGGTCTTCAAGTGTCGCGCCAGGGAAAGCGAGGCTCGAATCCGGCACTGCTTTGACGCCATGGATTCTCAAGCCCCATGCCTTGTAGCCACCGCTCGTGCCGCTGCCGGTCGGAGTGGTCTGCGCCTTGGCGAACGACGCATTGCTGCCGTCCAGCCCATACATGCGCCTGTTGTAGTATAACGCGGTGCTGTGGTAGCACCAACCGAACTTCTGCACATAGACGCCACCGTCGCCGTTGGTAAGGACGAAGACGACCGCCTTAGCCTGCCCCTCGTCGCTCGTGCCGAACTGGTATGCGAGCACATCGACGCTGTCGTTTGTCTTGTGGCGTTGCGGATGGAGTCCCCACGCCGTCGCACGGGCTGTGATGGTATTGTCGCCCTCGCCGCCGTCGAGTTCGGTGATGAGCGTATAATGGTTGATCTCGTCAAGCGTCTTGCCGGGGAAGGCAAGTTGCGGCTCATAGCCGATTTCTATGTAGGACGCGATGCCCTCTATCTTGATGGCGGTACAGTCCTGCGTTCCCTTTACCTGATAGTACGTCGTTGTCGACGCTCTTGCGGTGAGAGTCGCTGCAGTGGAAACGGCGGCGACAAGCAAAATACAACGAAATATTTTTGTCAGTGTTGTTTTCATTGTCGTTTTCTCCTTCTTTAAAAGTCCTGAATATACTATTGAACCGTGAAGCTCCAAGCGCGGATGACCCCACAAATTCTCCTGCTTGTCAGCGATCAGAATTAACAAATTCCTCGACCATACGGCGGAACTCGACGAAATCGACTGCGCACGGTTTCTGCTTCCCGAAGCCGCGGATAGCATCGCGGTAGTAATACGGTCCTGCAAGATACTTGAGCGTCTCGTCCGCGAGCTCACCTTTCTTCTTCGCCTCATCGGCCAAAATTCGCATCTTCTCGGCGGCGACAACTCCGGCACGAAGCGCGATCAGACGGGGCGAGAGTTCCGCGTTAGGATAGATGAGATAGACATCACCGTTCACCCAGCTTTTTTCAGTTTTGTAGGAGGCATCCACATACGGATCCTTCGGCCATGAATTAGCCGCCCAGCGCAGGAAGCCGTCAAAGCCTATCATCACCGGATATGCGCCAAGATAAAATCCTTCAGCGGGATGACTGAACATGAACGTGTTGGGCGTCAATGCAGAGCCGCAGACATAGAACGTCGTTATAAAGCCTTTTTCACGGCGGGGCTTTAATTCGGAGAGAAAGTGGTCGCGGAGATGGATAAATCCCAGACAGAAATTCTCTATCTGGATATCCGCGAAGAGCGAAGGCTTTGTTTTACCGCAAGCCGCCACCTTGAGCCCAGGAGCTTTGGCCTGAATGAGATTTACAATCTTGCGCACCTCATCCGGACCGCGCTCGTCCATCGCAATGTAGGTATCATTGAACCAACCCTTCTTCTTGAGATGCTTGGCGAAATCCACAAGGAACGCCCCCCAATAATCCTCAAATTCTGGCGTGCCGGGCAGCATCTTGACACGATACGACTTTCCGCTCTCATCCTTCCATGTCACGCGATACCCCCAAGGGCACATCGAGTAGCAATGAATGTCGCGCCCCAAGCCGCACTTGCGGCCAAACTCCACATACTCATCGAAAACAGTGTAGTCGAACGCCCATGTGCCATCAGCCTTTTTCACCCTCTCAATCATCGTGTAATAACCGTCATAGCACTGATGATTCCAAGGAAGATCAAGAAGCGTTACCGTAAGGGCCTTGCAGCTGCATTCGGCAAGAGCACGATAGATTGGCTCCATTCTTGCATAATGCTCTTTTGAAAAAGGTTTGAGATTAAAGTATCGAGAAACCGCCCAGGGATGCTGCCAAAGATCAAGAAAATACTTCCAGTCCTTGGCGGGCGGGAGTATGCGGTCGACAATATTCAATTCAAAAAAAAATTGCGCTTACCGTCGGATGCGGCAAGTTCAAAAACCCTCTTCGCCGACTTGGCATCGGGAGAAACGGAAACCTTAATCATAGCGGGGTCCTTTTTCTCCCCCTTCTTCCAGGGTCTGCACACGTCAGGAACGCTTCCCTTGCCGATGACAACGTTCTTCTGGACAGGATTGACAAGATCATACTTCACTTCATCTACACTAAGAAGCTCTAATATAACATCCTCATCCATCGCTTTGCCGTAAATTGCAGGCGCTTTATCCTGAAGCTCCTTCGGGATATCAATATATGCCGTCTCGCCGCGCCACAACGATGCCGAGAAAGAATTGACATCTTTTGGCGCAGAGGCAACAGGTTTTTTCTTGGCGGATACGGGCTTTGGAAAAGCGCCGCCCTTCATGGTGAAGAACGCATTTGCCCAATCGCCATGATCTCCTTTATTCCCGTCACCGCAATTCTCAATAATAAGTTCAACAGACTTTGCACCGGCAAGATCGACCTTTATATGGACCGGTTCCGTATCAGACGTCATATCCGGCGACTTGAACTTGACCCAGCCATCCACCACGACGAGAAAACTCACGCTCCCCTTGCCCGCACCGACTTCAGCATCGACGCCGACATCCGCTTCAAATGCAACAGCCTTCCCGTCCAAATCGAACGTTGCAATGGACGGTGCGTGAGTACCAACACCATGCGCAAACTTGCGAGTCCCAATCGTCAATGAATTACCGCCGACAGAAAGCCTATCTTGCGTCGTTCGCCACCCGGATGTGATTTTCTTCGCCGGGATTTCATCCATCCAAACTTTACAATTCTCTTCCGCCCATGTGCCACCTGTCACAAACAAAAGCGCAATTGAAAGGATAAAGGAAAATACACTCCCAAACCTCCCGCTCGAACTCGATCCTCCAACTCTTAACTCTTCACTCTTAACTCTAAACTTTAAACTATTACCCCCCCCCTTGAGGTTTTTGCAAGATATAAGGTTCGTCATTTCTTATCCTTTCATTTCATGATGTTCGAGCGATTCGGAAGACGCTTGCACCTTCTTCATCTGATCTTGGCGCAACATATCCAGTCGGCCGACATTTTATCACATTTATCTGCTTGCGGGGAACTGGTTTTACCACTTTTTTCGCTCCGCATGATGATGGGTGGGGTGGTGTTTTCGGGTCCCTCCCTTCAATCGGCACTCGTTCGCCGCACCTGTCAGCGGTCGGTCGGCTCGCGATTGCTGCGCAATCGGCGACCTTATGCGGCGAAATGCCGTGCCTTCTTTCGCGGCTCCTTGCGGCCACTTCGCTTCGCTCGTGCGCTCGTCTTCGACTGCGCGGCTTCCCTCCGAAAGCTTCGCTTTACTACGGCGCATTTGGCGTCCCGTGCAACACCACCGCCACCCATCCCGCAGCTCCGCTTGGTTCAGGGGGTGCTTCGCGCGGGGAAGGAGCTTTGAATGGGGCTTGATGGAGCGCGTAGCGCGACGAGAATGTAGCTAGAGGGTGGGACGTGTGCGACGCGTGTGACGCGTGAGACATTTGATTTTCAAGAAGAAGATAGCTTAGAGCTTCGCGCAGAGAATTTTACAAGTAATTTCCAGTCATCTTTCAGGCGCGGAGCGCTCAAAGTAGCTTTCAAGCAAAAGTTAGTCCCACGCGTCACACGCGTCGCACACGTCCCACGCCGCAGCAAAATTCAAGCGCGAAGCTCTGCGCAAAGTGCACCGGGTGGGGCTAAATCCTGTGCAGTGCTCTCAAAGTGATTTCCAGCCACCTTTCAGGCGCGGAGCACCCAAAGTAGCTTTCAAGCAAAAGTTAGTCCCACGCGTCCCACGCGTCGCACACGTCCCACGCTGGAGTAAAATTCAAGCGCGCAGCCCTAGCGCTTGCCGGCTTCAAGGCTGATTGTAAAGCGCGGAGCACTCAAAGCAGCTTTCAAGGAGGCTTGATGGAGCGCGTAGCGCTACGAGAAAGGAGCTAGAGGGTGGGACGTGTGCGACGCGTGTGACGTGTGGGACATTTGATTTTCAAGAGGGATATAGCTTAGAGCTTCGCGCAGAGAATTTTACAAGTAATTTCAAGGTGTCTTTCAGGTGCGGAGCGCTCAAAGCAGCTTTCAAGCAAAAGTTAGTCCCACGTGTCACACGCGTCGCACACGTCCCACGCCGCAGGAAAATTCAAATGCGCAGCCCAGCCCCTTGCCGGCTTCAAGGCTGATTGTAAAGCGCGGAGCGGCACATAGCATCATTTAAAGCAACCTTCAAGCATCTTTCAGATCGTAGCATCCATAAAAAAAAAGGCTTGCAAGGGATGGTGGAATATGATACCTTTCGAGTTGTCAACAGAAGAGTCGGCCCTCGTGAGGGGCGGATTCTTCCGTCGTTCACGTGAAAACAAAGGAAAAACAAACATGAAACAGTTGAAGTTTATGCTCGCGGCGGCAACGGCCATCAGCCTCGCAACCGCTTCGCAGGCAGCTGAGCAGACGAATAAGCTCGTGGATAACGAGAATTTCGATTCCGCCACCGTCGGTGCTGCTGCCACGACACTGCCGGGTTATTCCTATGCTGGTGCCACGGCTGCCGATAACGAGTCCGTCGTCAAGGCGGGTGGTTATAATGGTTCCGCCAATGCCCTTCAGGTCAACACTGGAACGGATCCTCTCCTCCGTGCGCTTAAGCAAATTCAGGGATCGGCGCAGGCGCTTGATCTTGCCAGCTACAAGTCCGTCTATATCGACACGATGGTGCAGTTCACAGTCACGCCTGCCGGCGACGAGGTCACGCCTAGCACTGATGACAAGCTCATGATCTACCTCAAGGAAGATCTCACAGAGGGATCTGAGGCGACGAATCTTGTTATCAGGGCTGCTGCGTGGGATGTTGATGAAGGTGCGTTCGTTGAAGGTGGACGCGAGTACATCGTGGATGAAGCGGAGATAACTCCCAATAACTGGTATCGCTTGGTTGTCAAGGCAAAGGCGGTTTCCTTGGGTGAAGGTAGTGGCTATCTGCCGGTCTTCCAGGTTTGCCTTGGCGGTGATACGGATGATAACCTCCTTTACACCTCTGTGGAATCTGGTCTTGAGGATAGCTTAAGTGATTCCGTAGACTTCACATCTGAATTCATCTCCATGACCGTTGAGAATGTGGATGGAGCGGCTGCAGGATCCGATCCTCTTAAACTCACCCACGTCGGCTTTGCCGGTGAAGGCCTTGTTGACAACCTCACGGTTGCTACGGTCAAGGAAGTCACGACTGTCGACTTCACGATTGCCTGGGATGCCTCCGGCTTCTCGGCTGTCACGTACACGATCAATGGTGGCGACGCTGTCACGCCTGAGAATGGTGTCAAGTTTGCCATCAATCCCGGTGATGACATCGTGATCACGCCTGTCCTTGCCGCTTGGTACAAGCGCACCGATTCCTCGGCTCTTACCTATACCGATGTCACCGCCGCCTCTACGAGCGTTGCTCTCACGGCCGCGAAGACGGCTGAAGTTGATGACTCCGGCAATGTCACGGTCAAGGAAAATACGACGGCCACCGATCTCGGCATCGCGGCTGGCTCCGCGTTTGCTGACGCGAATACTACGGTTCTCGGCAATCTCATGACGTGGGCTATAGCTGCCACTAAGGGTGGTGCTACCACCGCTGCTGGTGCTGCTACGCTCGTCAACAGCATGACCTTCGATGCCAATGACAACCCGACGTCTGATGCGGCCAAGGCTTACCTCCTTGACTGCGCGGCTACAAAGGAAGCTATCGAAGACGCAAGGGAAGATTTCAAGCTGACGATCTCCTTTGATGAGAACGGTGCTCCCGTTGTTGAGGGTCCGGATGGTGCTGAGACCTACAAGAACGGCAATATCGTCCTCAAGGGTCGTGCATCCCTCTCGGAGGGAGAATGGGCCACTGCCGATTCTGCGGCGCACAACTTCTTCAAGGCTTTCCTTACCAAGTAAGCGAAGCTGAAGAGCTGATAAAAAAGAGGCGCTGCGGAAACGTGGCGCCTTTTTTTGCTGTCTGGGTATATCTTTGTCATTAGCAGACATAGCCCTACCTTTTACGTTATACTGGGAAACTCGTTCCCTGATACTGCCTTTTGCGCTTGGGAGTACTGCCCAAGCGCTGTCTGTATACGGTGTATGTTGCGTTCCCTATGGGTGTAAGAGCGCATTGCCATGGGTGTAAGCTCTCACCCCCTACGGTGTAAGGTAATATAATGGGCGCATTATCCGTAACAATGCGCCCAAGGTCTGCAACCTTGCGCCCATTATTCGTAAACATGTCGTCAAGTTCATTGCTTACATTCCTAGCTGACCTTCCCTTACACTTATAGCTGATCATTCCTTTCATTTCCAGTCGACTGATTTTGCACTTAAGCCACTTCATCCTAGCCATACTGCAGAGGCACTTAGGAGAAGGGCGGATTGGCGATTCGGTGCAAATCGTCAGCGCGGAGCGCGACGAGAAAGGAGCAAGAGGGTGGGACGTGTGCGACGCGTGTGACGCGTGGGACTATTGATTTTCAAGCAAAAGATGGCTTGGAGCTTCGCGACGAGGAATTTGCAAGGAAATTTCAGGTGCGGAGCACTCAAAGCAGCTTTCAAGCAAAAGTTAGTCGCACATACTCGCGAAGCGCTCAAAGTAGGCTTAAAGCAAAAGTTAGTCGCACATGTCCCACGCGTCGCACACGTCCCACGCCGCAGCTGAATTCAAGTGCGAAGCCCTGGCGCTTGCCGGCTTCAAGGCTACCTGCAAGCGCGAAGCACTCAAAGTAATTTCCAGTCACCTTTCAGGCGCGGAGCGCTCAAAGCAGCTTTCAAGGAGGCATGATGGAGCGCGGAGCGCGACGAGAAAGGATCTAGTGGGTGGGACGTGTGCGACGCGTGTGACGCGTGGGACTATTGATTTTCAAGAGGGAGATGGCTTTGAGCTTCGCGATGAGGAAGGCGCTAGAGCTTGCTGTAAGGATGAGAGCTTCGCGACGAGGAGGGCGCTTTGAATGCGGCTTGATGGAGCGCGTAGCGCGACGAGAAGGTAGCTAGAGGGTGTGACGTGTGCGACGCGTGTGACGCGTGGGACTATTGATTTTCAAGCAAGAGATGACTTTGAGCTTCGCGACAAGGAATTTTACAAGTAATTTTCAGTCATCTTTCAGGCGCGGAGCACTCAAAGCAGCTTTCAAGCAAAAGTTAGTCCCACGCGTCACACGCGTCGCACACGTCCCACGCTGGAGCAAAATTCAAGCGCGAAGCCCTGCCCCTTGCTGGCTTCAAGGCTA